>CABSKZ010000062.1 GCA_902478395.1 uncultured Eubacteriales bacterium
CTAGTTCTTCAGCTCCTGACGGTTGGAACGCAGCATTTCCGCCGTGGAAACCAGCTGTTCCTCCAGGTTGCGGAGAATGTCGTCCGCATACTGGTTGGCACCAAGACGGATTTCGTGGGAATTGTTCTGCGCCTTTTCAATAATCTGGTTCGCCTGTTCATATGCCTGCTTAGTGATTTCATGTTCGTTGATCATCGACACGATTTTATCCTCAGCCGACTTAATAATATTCGCTGCTTCCTTCTGCGCGTCGTTGATAATTCTCTGGCGTTCCTCCTTGACCCACTTTGCCTGTTTCATTTCGTCCGGAAATTTAACGCGGATTTCCTGAAGCAGGTCCAGCAACTCATCTTTGTCAACAATCCCTTTCCCCCAAAAGGGAATCGTTGCGCTTTCTTCTATTTTATCCTCCAGCTCATCAATGATTTCCAGTATTTCCATCGCTTACCGCCCCTCTTCCATCTTTAGTAAAACATCGCCCATAATTTCATTTGGTATCAGTCCGTCCAGCGAACCGCCAAGCGAGGCGATTTCTTTCACAATGCTGGAGCTGATGTAAGAATAATTTGCATTTGTTACCATAAATAAGGTTTCGATGTTCGGATTTAATTTTTTATTTAAAAGCGCCATCTGGAATTCATATTCGAAATCGGAAATGGCGCGCAATCCCTTGATTACGGTATCGGCCTGCTTTTTTTGTACAAAATCAACCAGAAGGCCGTCAAAAGCTTCTGCGGAGCAGTTCGGCAGGCCGGTTATCGTTTTATTGATAAGGGCGACGCGTTCCTCCGCCGCAAACATCGGCTTTTTTGCCGAGTTATGCAGGACCGCGATGATGACCTTATCATACAGCTTGCTGCAACGGGTGATGATATCAAGATGACCGCATGTTACCGGGTCAAAGCTGCCAGGATATACTGCTATGCTCATAAATCACAACTCTTTCATCAGAATAATGCGGACTCTTCCGTAAGTTTTGTCGCGGAACACAGAAAAAGATTGGGAACAAAAATCATATGGTTCCGTGCTGTCAAGCTCCAGCACAATGACACCGCCGTCCGCAAGCAAATGGTTTTTGCTGATAGCGGAAAGCGCATTTTCCGCCAGTCCCCGCCCGTAGGGAGGATCCAAAAGTATCAAATCAAAGGGGCCATCAGCTTCTTCCGCGAATATAAGCGCATCGCGCAATATGCACTTCGCATTTTCCGCCAGCCGGGTCAACTCCAAATTCCGGCGGGTTATGGAAAGGGAAGCTTCGTTTTTATCAACAAAAGTCATATGCGCGGCACCACGGCTCAGCGCTTCGATACCAAGTGCACCGCTGCCGCAGAACAAATCAAGCCCTTGGGCGCCGGGAACATATGGCGTCAGCATATTAAATACCGATTCTTTTACACGGTCCAGAGTAGGTCGGACGCTGTCTCCATCAAGACAGTACAACCGCCGTCCGCGTGCGCTTCCAGCTATGACTCTCAAACAATCAATCCTTATGTATACTATTTCACACTATATATTTTATACTATTTTAGAGAAATGTCAAGATGTTTCATAAAAACGTCAACTAAATGTAATATTACTGCGCAGCAACGCGGCTATTTTTTGCTTAATTCCATTGTTTTCAGGGTGGAGGATTTCCGGGTCTGAGGCAAGCAGATTGCGGGCTGCTTCCGTCGTTTGTTTTAAAATATCCATATCGCAGTACAGATTTGCGATTTTCAGCGGGGGAAGGCCGTGCTGGCGTGTGCCGAAGAACTCACCTGGGCCGCGCAATTCCAAATCTTTTTCCGCAATTTTGAAGCCGTCGTTCGTCTGCCGCATGATATTCATGCGCTCCAACGTAGCCTCCTGCCTGCTCTGGCAGAAAAGAATGCAATATGCCTTGTCGCTGCCGCGCCCGACCCGGCCGCGCAGCTGATGAAGCTGAGAAAGGCCAAACCGTTCTGCGTTTTCGATTACCATTACACTGGCGTTTGGAACATTGACACCGACCTCAATAACACTGGTCGCTACCAGAATGGGAATCACGCCGGCGGCAAAGCGGGCCATGATATCTTCCTTTTCAGCGGGTTTCATCTTTCCGTGCAGAAAGGTGACAGGGAGATCCGGAAAAATATTTTTTTGTAAATGCGAGGCGTACTCCGTGACAGACTTCAGGTCCATTTGCGGGGAATCCTCAACGAGCGGACAGACGATGTAGGCCTGATGTCCCGCGTTGATTTCCTTCCGGATAAACGCGTGGATTCGCGCACGCATCGATTCGCCGACCACAAAGGTATCCACCTTCTTCCGGCCGGGAGGGAGCTCGTCGATGGCCGAAATATCGAGATCGCCGTAGACAATCAGCGCCAGTGTCCGCGGAATGGGCGTCGCGGTCATAACAAGCGTATGCGGATTGCTGCCCTTATCTGACAACAGGCGGCGCTGGTTTACGCCAAAGCGGTGCTGTTCATCGGTAATGACGAGACCGAGCTTTCGAAAGGAAACATCCTCGCTAATGAGCGCGTGCGTCCCGACGACAATAGAGGATGCGCCGGAGGCGAGGCGTTCCAGCGTTTCGCGTTTTGCCTTTGTTCCCATAGAGCCGGTAAGCAGCTCCACCTCCACGCCAAACGGTTGAAACAGGCCGCGCAGGTTTTCGTAGTGCTGGCCAGCGAGAATTTCGGTTGGCGCCATCATGGCGGACTGGAAGCCATTTTGTGCCGCGACATACATCGCGGCAGCGGCTACAACGGTTTTTCCTGAGCCGACATCCCCCTGCACCAGCCGGTTCATCGGCTTGCCGCGCCCCAAATCGGCGCAGATTTCTGAAACGACACGGTTTTGAGCTCCCGTCAAAGCAAAGGGAAGAGCGGACAGAAAGGAAGCAACACAGGCAGTATCTTCAAAGGGGATCGTCTGTTCGTTGGAACGGCGGTCTTTTAGTGAAAATAAAGCGGTTTGGAGATAAAAAAGCTCCTCGAACACGAACCGCTTACGCGCGGCTTCGTAGGCTTCCTGATTGGTTGGAAAGTGGATGTTTTGCATGGCAAAATTCAGCTCGCACAGATTATATGTAAGACGGAGAAACTCCGGGAGCGTTTCAGAAAGCCGCCCCGCCGTCTGGCTGAGCGCGTGCTCCACGCTGGTCCGCACGAGGTTCTGCGTCAGGCCGTTTGCAAGCGGATAGACGGGGATAATCCGCCCCGTCTGGCTCTGACATTCCGGTTTTTCATAGATAGGCGACTGCATCTGTTTTTTTGGCGAGGTCTGTACCTTTCCATAAAAAATAAACGTGTCGCCGGTTTTAAACTTTCCCTCTAAAAATCGCATATTAAACCAGACCATATCCATAAACCCAGTGCCGTCGGACACCCGAAGCGTATAGATGGTCATGTTTTTCCGGACGATATTTTTGTGCAAAGCAGAAGAAACAGTGGCTTTTATGCACACCGTTTCATTATTTTCACATTCTATGATTTTTTTCACCGCAGTCCGGTCCTCGTAGGCGCGCGGATAGTGGGAGAGCAAGTCGTTTACTGTCCGTACGCCGAGCGAATAAAAAGCTGCCGCGCGTTTCTCGCCGACGCCTTTTAAGAACCGGATGTCGCTGTCTGGGAGAATTTCGTTCATAGGCTTTCCTGTCCTTGCTATCGGTTGTTATGCAATCATTTACAAACAGAGGTATTACTTTCTTAGGTTCACAGAAGAAATCGAATCCGGAAAACAATCAGAATAACAGTGCTATCCGCGTGTTATTCCACCGAAACGATATAATAGTACAGTGGCTGGCCGCCGTTGTGAACGACGATGTCGCAGTCCGGATACGTTTTCTCGAGATATTCCTCGAGGTTCTTTGCAACCTCTTCCTTGACGTCGCGGCCATAAAAAACTGTGATAATCTCACTGTCTTCATCTGTCATTTTTTCCAGCAGGCGCTTGCACACAGCGGAGGGCTTTTCCCCGATGGTGCAGATTTTGCCGCTCTGCATCCCAAGAATTTTCCCCTTTTCCACTTCCTTGTCCTCAAATGTGAAGTTGCGGACGGAGTAGGTGACAGTTCCGGTTTTGACGTACTGGAGCGTTTCCTCCATTGCGGAGGCATTGTCCTCCGGCTCTTTTGCCGGGTCAAACGCAAGCTTGGCGGAAATACCCTCCGGAATGGAACGGGTGGGAATGACAATCAAGTCTTTTTCCGTTAAATCCTTTGCCTGTTCCGCCGCCATAATGATATTTTTGTTGTTTGGAAGAATGATGATATGTTCCGCGTTAATGTTTTTTACCGCTTCCAAAATATCATCTGTACTGGGATTCATAGTCTGCCCGCCCTCAATGATGGCGTCGACGCCCATGTCGCGGAAGATGGCCTCGATTCCGCTGCCGACCGCAACTGCCGCAAATCCATATTTTTTTGGCGGTTCCAGTTCCGGTTCCGGCTCTTGCCGGGTGGTAATAATGCTGTTGTGTTGGTGCTTCATATTGTCAATTTTAATATTAATCAATTCGCCCAGCTTTAGGGCTTCCTCAATCACAAAGCCAGGGTTATTAGAATGGATGTGCACTTTTATGATTTCGCCGTCGTCGATGACGACCATGCAGTCGCCTTTTTTTTCAATTTTATCACGGAACAGCTTGCTGCTGACTTTCGAATTGTTCTTCTCAATCAAAAATTCAGTACAGTAGGAGTATTTAATATCAGCGGCGACTTCCTTTTTTTCCAGCGTCTTTGCCGCGCTGATTTCCCCTTCTGTCAGCTCAATCAGTTCGCCGGTTTCCAGATATGCAAGCGCACCTTCTAAAATGTACATTACGCCCTGACCGCCGGAATCGACAACGCCGGCTTGCTTCAGCTGCGGAAGAAGTTCCGGCGTTTTATCCAGGCTGACCTGTCCGGCGCTGACAACCGCGCGCAGCAGTGTAACCAGATCGTTAGATTCCTCCAGAACCGCCTGCCCGGCTGCGGCCGCATCGCGGGATACGGATAAAATTGTCCCCTCCGCTGGCTTCATGACCGCGCGGTAAGCCGCGTGGACACCCTCCGTCAACGCTTCGGAAATATCGGCTGCGTCCGCAATTTTACAGCCCTTCAGACGTTTGGCAATCCCACGAAACAGCTGGGACAGGATGACACCTGAGTTTCCCCGCGCACCACGCAGGGATGCGTTTGCGATGATAGAAAACACATCCTCCACCGTTTTGAAATCTGCACCGAGCAGTTCGCGTGTGGCGGCGGAAACCGTCATGGACATATTGTTTCCGGTATCGCCGTCCGGGACGGGATACACGTTCAGTTCATTCAGTATATTTTTATGGTTACAGAGCTTGTTTGCTCCGGATATATACGCTTTGGCGAGCGCTTCGGCATCGATGGTATATATCAAGGTCTACACCTCCCAAAAATTGTGTCGGTTCAAAAACGAAGGGAAGGCGTTAATCCACCCGGATGCCTTCAACGTTCACCAAAACCTTGCCGACCTTAAAGCCGGTCATGCTTTCCACAGAATAACGGACACTGTTAATGATGGAATCACAAGCGACTTTGATGTTGACGCCGTATTCCACAATGATGTGGAGTTCCACGTTGATTTTGCCATCCTCGGTGGAAACGCGGATGCCCTTGGTAATGGTTTCCCATTTGAGCAAACTCGCGATGTTATCGGACGTGCTGCGGTATGCCATACCGACGACACCGTAGCAGCTGGAAGCGACTGTTCCTGCAATGCGCGCGATGACGTTGGTGGACATAATAACCGAACCATATTCATTGTCCGTTTTAATTGCCATAAGTATTGCCTCCTTCAAGCCAATAGAGTAAGTGCCTGCATAGCTGCGCCGCTATTCAGACGGCAGCTGTTCTGCCGAAGGTAACTGCCCCCGGCAAATCCGTTAAAAATGAACGGACATTATTATCAAATATTATAGCATAGTGAAAAGAAAAAAACCAGACATTCCTAAAATTATTTCGTGATGGATGGATTTATGCATTATTTCAGGATAAAATCCGCCGCAATTGGCCTTTCTTTCAATTATTCAGAACAAAACGGGACGCGGCCATGAGCTGCGTCCCGTTCGGGGGTTGACCGTGCCGGAAAATTCCTTAACGCTCGGAACGGCTTCCAGCTGGTATTTTTTCCTTAAATAGTAAGGTGATACTCCAAAGGCCCGCGATGCCGACAAGAGAATAAATAATTCTGCTTACAACAGACATCTGACCGCCAAAGAGAGCCGCGACGAAATCAATGCCAAAGAGGCCGATGCAGCCCCAGTTCAGCGCGCCGATAATCACCAAAACCAATGCGATATTATCAATTGTACTGGTCATAGTAACACTCCTTTTATGATTACCCATTCAATTTAGAACCGGTTTTATACGGTTTAGTATTATCATAACCAGCAAAGAAAGTTTTATGCAATTTTCATTTTTTTTGACCATAATACGCGTTTGCGCCGTGCTTTCTGGAATAATGCTTGTCGGCAATCGCATTTCCAATGGGGAGAATATCGGGATTAATCTGTTCCGTCATTAGTGCCATTTTTGCGACATATTCCATGACGACAGCGTTGTGAACGGCTTCAAAGCAATCGCTGCCCCAGGCGAAAGGACCGTGGTTGAACACGTTTACGCCAGGAACCGCCACCGGATTCAGACTACGTTTTTCGAATGTTTCCGCAATGACGAGCCCTGTATTTTTTTCATAATCAGTTTCGATTTCGCTGTTCGTCAGCGTGCGGGTACAGGGGATCGGCCCATAAAAGTAGTCGGCATGCGTTGTGCCATAAGCGGGAATATCCCGTCCGGCCTGTGCCCAGGCGGATGCATCCTGCGAATGTGTGTGGACGATGCCGCCGATATCCGGAAACGCCTTATACAGTTCTATATGTGTAGGAGTATCAGAGGAGGGATTTAGATCTCCTTCAACGACAATCCCGTTTAAATCCACCACGACCATCAGCTCTGGCAGCAGCTTTTCATACGCGACGCCGGATGGCTTGATGACCAGCAAACTGTTTGCGCGATCAATTGCGGAGACATTTCCCCATGTAAAGGTAACCAGCCCGTGCTTGACAAGCGCGAGATTTGCCTCACAAACATCTTTTTTCAGTGCCTCTAACATGATTTCACTTCCTCTTTGATGTCTTTGAGCCGTTTCATCACATCATTTTCCCCGCGGCCAAAATAGTCGTGCAGGATTTTATATTCCGAATATAACTTATCGTACATCTTAACATTTTCCGGTACCGGACGGTAGATGGTATCTTTCACTTTTGCCATGACGCTTGCGGCCTCGCCGATGGTATCGAACCCGCCGGCAGCTTTTCCGGCCGCGACCGCGCCAAACATGGCCGAGCCGAGCGCCGGCGCCTGCGGGCTGCCGGAAATACGGATTTCGCGGTTGGTAACGTCCGCATAAATTTGCATCATCAACTCGTCTTTTTCCGCGATGCCGCCCGCTGCGTATAACTCGTGAATGGGAACGCCGTTTTCTTCGAAGGTGTCAATTATCATGCGGGTGCCATAGGCGGTCGCTTCCAGCAGTGCGCGGTAAATCTCCTCTGGTTTTGTGAGAAGCGTCATGCCAACAATCAAGCCGGTCAAATCCACATCAACCAGCACGCTCCGGTTACCGTTCCACCAGTCCAGCGCGACTAGCCCGCTTTCCCCAACCCGCAGCTGTTTTGCTTTTTCGCGTAAGAACTTATGAATGTTTACGCCCTGTGCCTCCGCCTCGTCACGGTAAGCGGCCGGAAGGCAGTTTTTGACGAACCAGTCGAAGTGATCACCGACGCAGGACTGTCCTGCCTCATATCCAAAATATCCGGGGACCACGCCGTCTTCTACCACGCCGCACATGCCGGGAACGTTTTTTTCCTCCGTCCCCATCAGAATATGGCAGGTGGAAGTACCCATAATCATCAGCATTTTACCTTCATCTGTAATATTGACAGCTGGAAGCGCAACGTGCGCGTCCACGTTACCGACTGCTACGGCTGTTCCTTCGCAGAGGCCGGTCAAGGAAGCCGCTTCCTTGGTCAATTCGCCTGCTTTGGAGCCAATAGGGCAAATGGAACGGGACAATTTATCGTCTACTACGTTTTCCAGCCTGGGGTCAAGGGCTTTAAAGAACGCCTTGTCCGGATACCCTTTCTGTTTGTGCCACAGAGCTTTGTATCCAGCGGTACAGGAGCTGCGCATTTCCTTTCCGGTCAGCTGCCAGACAATCCAGTCTGTCGCTTCTACAAACTTATCCATTTTTTCATACACATCCGGCGCCTCGTCCAGAATTTGCATCAGCTTTGGAAACAGCCATTCCGATGAAATTTTTCCGCCGTAACGGCTCAGAAAATCCTCGCCCAGTCCAGCAGCAATTTGATTCAGCTTATTGGCCTCATCCTGCGCTGCGTGATGCTTCCAGAGCTTCACATACGCGTGCGGCTCGTCCTGGTATTCCTCGCGGAAGCAGAGCGGCGTACCGTCAGAGAAAACGGGGAGAACGGTGCAGGCTGTGAAATCGATGCCAATTCCGACAACATCGTCCGCACGGATGTTCGCCTGCTTCAATACATCGGGAATCGTCGAGGCCAATACATCCAGATAATCCTTCGGATGCTGGAGTGCGAAGTCAGGTGGAAGTTTTTTTCCGGAGGGAAGCGCCTGGTCCATAACTGCGTGCGGATACTCCAGCACACTGGTTGCGACTTCCTTACCAGTCTCCAGATTCACCAGAACAGCGCGGCCGGACAGACTGCCGAAATCAACGCCGACAGAATAATTTGCCATATTACACAACTCCTTATTTTTTCATTTCATATTTGCTGACATTATAACATAGGATAATAAAAAAGTAAATGCTTTATGGATAGTTTTACCGGCGCGAACTACCTGGAGATTTTTATTCTTTTATAATATTACACAAAAGCATTTAAGACATGTAAAATCTTTGATTATACAAAAAATAAATGACTATACAATGGCCCTATATGCCGAGAAGTTCGAAACAGGAGGTTTTTTATGTACAGAGCGGGAGAACTGAGACAAAAAGAGGTTATCAACATTTTAGACGGGTCGCGGCTCGGCTTCGTTTCCGATGTGGAGGTGAGCCTGGAAAAAGGAGAAATTGAAGCAATTGTCGTACCGGGAAAGGCAAAGCTGTTTAATTTCGGGAAAAATTCGGACTATGTCATAAAATGGGACAAGATTAAGAAAATCGGCGACGACATTATTCTGGTTGAACTGCCGGTTGAGGTACGCGTTGAATGAAACACGGAAGGACAGTAAGCCGGTCCGCCGCTTTGCATGCAATGCTGCAAAACAAGTGGAAACAACAACTGGCTAACTTGACATAATGTGCCACGGTCTCCTCTAAAAACGACCATTGAGGTATATAACAATGCTTTTAAGGATAATGAAAAATGGATAGCTTTTTATAATGAATACAACCGTTTATATGATTTGGTGTAAAGCGGAGCCTATACGAAAGATAATTATGGCACAACGTTTTTTATAAAAGTAAGAGATGATTTTTGCAATGATATTACCAAATAAAATTATAAGAAACGCCTTGCGGGGCACGTTCAGGAACAGGGGAGATTGGGCGGGCACGGTTGCTGCGTCTGAAGCGGAGTAAAAAAGCCGGGTGGTTATGCGTCTCAGCATAACCACCCGGCTTTAATAGCGTGGACCGGATTTAGCTGCTATGAAGTGCTGAAGCAGTACCAATCGGAATGGAGAAACGATTTAATTTGAAAGATTATAGCGGGCTGCACACACTTAAGAAGCCGTTACGACAAAACTTATTTGATGAACCATTCCTTGATGTTACGGTATAAATCTGATTCGCTTGGCAGAATATTGCCTTTGAGCTTTCCGTCAAATATAAGGGCATCGTTTTTAAAGTATAGTCCGGCGATCGGCATATCAGCCGCAAGCAGTTTGCAGATATTGTGGTAAACCCCAACAATTGCTGTGGTGTTTGTCATTTTTGAAGCCTGTTCAAGCAGAGAATCCATCTCAGGGTTAGTATAATTAAAAACGTTTTCGCCTGTTTTCAGCCAGGGAGACAGATCCATATCGGCAGGAAGATTCAGCTCCCCAATAAACAGGTCATAGTATTTCTGGTTGACGCGTTTGGTATACTGGCTGAACGGAAGCTGTGTAACCGTCACAGTAACGCCGAGTTCCTCCAGTCCTGCTTTGAGCAAATTGGCGATTTTAATCCGCGCGGCATTTTCTTCATTGACCAGAATATCCAGCTTTAAATCAATCTTTTTTTCTTCTTCATCCATCCGATCAAGGATGCCGTCAGCATCTGTATCGGCCCAGCCATCCGAGCTGAGCAGCGCCTTTGCACCTGCGGGGTCGTGGGCCGATACCGGTACTTCTTTATCCGCAAGCCAGGAGGACGGATGAATGAAGCTGTTTGCAACAACCGCACGGGAATTTTGCTGTGTTTTCACCAGTTGCTCCCGGTCTATACAAAGTGAAATTGCCTGCCGCGTCTGCGCGGTAGAAAGTGCGGGATGCTCATTGTTGATTCCGATAAAGGTCAGTTTGTTGGTGGGGTAGTCCACCGTATTGACATCCCGTTTCGGCGTGTATTCCGAAAGGTTGACGACATCGGACGGAAGCAGGTCGACACCGAGGTTTTCCAGCATAGAAATCGCTGTGGAGCGGTCTGTCAGAAGACTGATATTAATATTCGTGAGGTAGGGAGTTTCCCCCTTGTGATAGTTTTCGTTTACGCTCAGATATAGCTCTTTGTTCATTTTGTAACTCTGCACCTTGTACTGCCCCGTACCATTTGGCGTATAGGCAGCACTTTCCTTAATGGCGTTTGCTGCGCTTCCCATTCCGCGTTCGGAGAGAACGGGAAAGTCAAGCAGCGCGGGAAGATTGGCCATAGGATTGTTCAGTGTAACCTGGAAAGTCATGCCGGAGGCACCGGTGCTTTTCACGTTTGCGAGCTGTGTTTTATAAACGCTTTCCGCCTGCGACAATAATTTGAAGGAAAAATCCACGTCGCTGGCAGTCAGCCGTGCGCCGCTGTGGAACGAAACACCACTTTTGATGTGGAAAGAATAGCGCAAGCCATCATCCGACACGGTGTAGCTTTCACATAAATTCGGCGTGTATGAAAAATCGCTGTTTACATCAAACAGACTGTCATAAATCAGTTTCAGCGTTTTGATATTATGAAAATTTTTCGTGACGAGTGGATTCAGCGTATCTACCTCATACATGCACAGCTTCAGCGTACCGCCGCTGACGGGCGTTTCCTGCTGGTATTCATATTTTTTTACTTGGGCAGGGGTTGGTGAGTCCTGCTCCTCGTTCGAACAGGCAGAAAAAGACGCTGTTAACAGCAACGCCAAAAACAGGCAGAGCATCTTTTTCATTTTACACACCTCGCAGTCTTTTTACAGTAAATATATTTATTCAACATATCCTTCGTAACGGGGAGGATTGCATACCGGACACTGGCGCAGACCGACCATTTTGACTAACTCCCATGAGATTTTTTGTGTTTCGCCACCATCCAGCTCGGGGCAATCCTTCAAATGGTATGCTGCGCCCGCAGAGGTAGGCCAATAGATTTCCGGCGCTTCCTCATCTTTTACAACCGTTTTGTTTGAAGACGGGGGAACGGGAGTGGC
>CABSKZ010000063.1 GCA_902478395.1 uncultured Eubacteriales bacterium
TGAATCCAGTCATTAATCTTCCTGTAAAAAGGTTTGTACATCTCGACAAACAAATCTTTTCGTATCAACGTATCCAATTGTGTGCCAAAATCCGTACCGCTCACATACAATGCCTGAATCTTATCGCCAAGCGCCTCTTTTAGCAGCTTCAAATTCTCTATCGCAATCTCCGTCTGGAATGCGAATAGCTCCGTAATATATTCTGGATGCAACAGATGGTACATATACCATTCCTCAATATTACGCACGCCCGGCGTATATTTCAGGCCGGTACCCGGCAGCAACGCCACATCTCCGAGCGCACCGCCTCCCCACATCAGAATGGAACCGTATTCGGTATCGTTGAAGACATGTTCCGCCTGCTTTTGCAAATATAACAGGTCTTCATCGCTCATCACACGGAATTGTTCTTTGAAATCTCCGACCGGGTCCAGCGCGTCCTCATCAACCTCTTCTTCGCGTAAGATTCCATCGAAATAGTATCCGTCAGCAGGCAGTCTGCCGCTTGGCTTTGCCGTCAAATCTCCCTGCGGATAAACAAAGGTGTCACCTTTTTCATTTGTGGTTGTGATAAACCCTTCACCAATCAGCATATCGACGCCTTTAAAGTTCCAATCCTTCCAGCCCGTTCCGTTTTGATATCCGAAAAAGGTGTTCCGGTCGAAGATACCTACGACATCAACTCCCAGCGCTTTTCTGACCTCATCATCCACCTCGCCCAAAATCTGAAACGGCTCTGCAATCCGTACCTTACCCTTTAATCCGAGTTTTTCCCGTAAATGGTGTAGGCTAAGCGCAGAAATGCCGGTGGTATTCGTCGCCCCAAGATCGATCGGAGGCCGGTCCGTTTCGATATGGTTTAACGCCTTAATCAATCGTTCTCTTGAAGTCACTTGCCATATACCTCCATACTGATTTTCAAAAATTCCTCGCACATTGCGTCAATATTTTCCCGCCTATGCCCTACGCCCTCCGGATCGGTATACCAGCGCGGTATAAACCCACCCTTTGCTGTCAGGAACTGCTTTGCCATTTCCCGGCAATAAGCTCTGATGTCCTCAAGATTTTCGCTGAGCATGGTATGCTGGATGTCGACAGGTGCAAAAAAGTTCAGTTTCCCCGCAAACCGTTTACCGAGATTCTCAAGCCCCATATTTTCCTGCTGATCCATATGTACCGCATCAAGGCCGATTTCAATTAAATCTCCCAGAATATCCACAATGTAGCCGCAGCTGTGCAAAACCATGTACATTCCCTTTTCATGCAGAGCGGCAAACAGCCTCGCGTAATAAGGCTTCCAGATTTCCCGCCACTTTTCCGGGCTGATAATCAATGAATTTTGCAGGCCCCAGTCATCGGTCATAAAAAGGCCGTCAATATCCAGTTCATGATACTTCTCCACCGCTTTTAAATTCATCTCAAGCAGGATATCAAGCATTCTTTTCAGGCTATCCGGTTCTTCATAAATATCGCACCAGGTTTCTTCCAGTCCCCTAATGAAATGAATCCGTTCATAGAGCGAAATGCCCTCCCCCAGCAAAAACTTGTCTGGATAACGGCTGCGGATATCTTTAAGCCCCTCCCAGCGCTTCGGCAGCGTAACGTCCGGCACTGTCATATGTTCAAAGTCCCATCCGTCCTTATACGGAAACTGCTTGACCTCGCCCAGCTTACAAACACCGATGTTTTCCCAGCCGGCACCCCACTCATCCACTCCATTTGCAGGCCTGTCATCTGGCGATGGCTGCATCTTGACAAAAATGATATCCGTCCCCCACGGCTCCGGAAAGTCGTGGGGCAGCCATTCACAACCAGTAAAATCAAGACTTGCTTTCACGTTTTCTCTGCTAGTCATAACCAAATCCTTTCCAGTCTAATTGGCCCTGTTTAACACAATTGCTCCGGAATCTGGCTGCATGGTGCTGAAATCGCTCCATGTAAACACCTTGACTGTTTCACAGTTTGATGGAACTGCAATCCGTGCATTCTCTTTCCCTGCTTCTACAATCGCGAGGTCAACCAGCGTATTGTCAGCATACGATGCCGCCATAACCAGTTTACCGGCAGGCAGGTCGGTTAAATCAAGATAAGAGGTTTCCGGTAAAATGCTGTTCTCAACCAACCTCTGTTCGTCATCAAAAACGGTAACTGCCCTTTCCGAGCCAGCAACATTTTTTCCGGTAATTAGGATGTTGTCAACCGTCATCCCATTTTCAAAGTAGCCATTAGACGTATCCTCATACATCATAAAATACAATTTGCAGGCGGTCATCGGTTCTGCGGCAGGGTAAAACATCGGCTGCCCGGAAAGTACTGGGACAGAGGCGTCCGTCAGTTCCGTGTCCGACAAATAGAGGTCAAACGTTTTGCTGTTGTTGTCGACATCCATTTTGACATAATAATTCTGGTTCGGCTGGTAGGCCACGCCGGGTATCTCCGTAAAGGTTTTGTTTATCTGGTCTCCATAATAAAATTTTGCGTTCTTCACAAGTAAATATACGCTGTCAAAATAGAGCTGCGCGTCTGTTCCACTTCCTGTGTAGCCCTCCGCGCTTGCTGCCGCGTTCACGCCATCCGGCTGCGAGGTCAGAATAATGCTCTGGGTAAAATCTTTAATTTCTGTATCTTCCATCAACGGCTCAGAAATGAAATCAAAGGAAACTGACACATGATCATAGTCCATGCCGATCCGGTCATTGTACAACGCATATAGACCGCCCGTCCACCACTGCGCATTATTCGCCGTTATATTTCGCATTTTCAAAGCATGATTCCCAGAATTTTCAACGACTTCTCCAGTCCCCATTACACGTTGTTTTCCACTGGAAGTCCGGTAAAAATAAGTGCTCCAGCCGAATGAACTCTGATTGTCAGCGTAGGTTGCATCTATATTTGTATTTGTTTCAAAATCTTCACTCAAAACAGTTCTCTCAAGCGGATAGCCCCCCTGAGAAAAATTGAGTTCGTTGATAAATACATCATATGCTCCGCTGCCCAGCACCCAGTAGGATATTTTCTTCAAAGCACGGTTTGTTGGGCAAACCAATCCTACATCTCTAATAAGTGGTTCCGAATTCACACCAATTTTCTGGGTATCAATATACAAGTTATAGCTCTGGGAACCGGCATTTGTCTCAATTTGAAAATAATACTGCTGGTCTGTTTCCATGACAAAGCCAGGAATTTCTTTCATTTTGCGGTCGTTATAATCCGCATACAGCACTTTCCCCTCGTTAATGCAAAGCATCACCGAATCACAACTGAATGTTGCAATATTTCCCGCTCCTCCGATAATATCGTTATCAAATCCTTCAATATCCGGCTGTGCCGCTGGTGTTTTGCCAGAAGAAACAGCTATAAACTGCCGTCTGCCTTCCGTTTGATTAAAACGGTAAGCAAACCGTACCCTTGTATCTGGCTCTGTAAGCACCATATTTGTCGTATACGCCGCCTGGAAATCCTGTGTTCTAGAGCCGCTCTTCGTCATTTTAAGCGTCTCTCCGCCGTCTGTAAGTACCGCATTTCCAACAACCGCCGAGCCGCCGTCCGACATAGTCCACGAACCATTTGTTGCCGGATATGTACCGTCCTCGATTTTCACATTGTCCGCATCGCTCAGGACGCTGAAATCCACATCGTCCACTACGGAGAGCGGCGCGTCAGCCAACGTCAGCATCGGCATAACCAGAAATAACGTACACACCAGTGCTCCTGTCATCCTTTTGCATAATTTGCGCATAAAATTTCCTCCTTCAAATTTTTGTTAGAATCTTTTGAGGTTATCATATCCAACTGATTTCTGAATAGAAACCGTTTCAAAAACTGATGTGAAACCGGAAATCCACGCTCTGCGTCAAATTCTCTGATATAAACTGAATAATTCTAAGTCCGTCACTCTGGTTCCGTGCCATCACACTTCCAGGAATTTTTTCTATTCCTTTAAACTGCAGCTTTTCATCAAATTTCAGCGTAAGCTTTGCTTCGTTTTTCACCAGTATCACCTGGCCGTCCGCAATCTTCGGTTCCTCTGTAATGTCCACAACAAACTGCTCCAAGATTGCCGATTGCTGTTTCAAGGTAAATCTATCCGTAAGCTCCAGCGAGCCATCAGGACGGAAAACAAAGGTACGGATCAGCCCGTCCAGAGCAGGACAGTCATAGGCCTTGCTCAAATCCATTTTCACCATGTCCGTATCCCCATTTTGCACATCCATCGCACGAACGCAGTGTTCCGGCCCTTCCATTTGCAGGCATCCGTTAATCTGCGGAACGCTGTGACCCCTTGCGCTGTTATTGATGATGTTATAACGACCTTCCGAAAAATACTCTTTCGTGTAAATTCCCTGCCCGATATCTATCAATACGCTTTCTCCCTGCGCATGGTAAATAAAATGCCCCAAATCGTTGTGGTTATGGCTGTATCCGTTATGACCTCCCGCAACCGCAAAAAACGCGCCGTTTTTACGGGACAGGTAGACCTGGGATTCCTGAAAGAAATGTCCATTCTCCAGTTTGTCCTCAAATTTGTCCATAAAGGAGCTGTCAAACCACATGTAATCCCGGATGAATCCCGGCCAGCGGTAGCAGTGGTCGTCGTGGAACCGCATGGTATATTCTGCCGGAGGAATTAGCACGTCCGGATAGCGTTCCTTCAGCTTGTGCAGCATTCCTACGCGGTATGTAAAATAGCCCGCACAGTCCGAGAAGTTGATGACCTGGTTTTTCTCAATCCTGCACCGCTGTAAAAACAGCGCCATTTGGTGAACCTTTTCCTCAGCGAGCAAATCTACCGCGCCGTTTGTACGCTGTTTCAGCAGTTCGCTAAAGAAAATGTAATAGCTGAAACCATAGCTCCAGTAGGAAACGCCCTCCACACATGCACCGTCACTGTCATAACCGGAAAGAAAGCAGTCCATAGTGTCGAGCACCCGCACCAAATACTTCGCCAACTCCTTGCTGTCCTCTACGTAATAAATCGCCGCCGCGCCGACAGAACCGCCGCAGACAGCGGCCCAGTTGTTGTCACAGCTCTCCCAGCCGAACCGGGCAGGTCCCATGTAGCTGTCCAGAACGCGCCGGAATACCTCCTGTTTCATTCTGTACCGGATTAACGGAGCCAGCTTTTCCCCCATCAGTGCATCAATTTCAGCCAGTGTATATGCCATCTCCGTAGAACACAAATCCAAATATTTTTCCTGCGGGACGCCGTTCCATCCACTGGGCTTTAAACTGTCTCCCTGCATGGATGCGGGAATTGCCCAGCTATATTCGTTGAGCCAGACCCAAATTTCATCCTCAATCGCTTTCAAATAAGTACCGTCATCTAAAATAAGCTCCATAAAAACCAGCGCGTTCAGCCTCATACGTCGTTTCAGATAATTTGGTTCATACAGGTCCCTAGACCCCTCCGTATCAAATATCCGGTATTCCGAAAACGGTAAAACTACAGACGGGTGGGCGGCTGCATCCTCCGCAACCGCCTTGAGTTTCTGAACCTCCCCGGCAAAAAAAGGATTTACCGCGTTTTCCTTTATTTTTTTCTTATCCACCAAAGCTGAACCTTCTGGTTGATTCTGTTCCAGTAAGTTAGCCAATTCTTCCACACTGTACCTCATTTTGACCTCCAAGCCGCCGGTTTTACTCTGCCGGTTCTATTTCAAGTTTGTCATAGATTCGTCTCAGCATGGTGACCGCCATTGCGCGGCTCGCTGAGGCCTTCGGAGCCAACTCCGACTCCGATATTCCCTGCATCAGCCCTTCAGCCAGAACAGCATGCATCGCTTCTTCCGCCCATGCGCTGATTTCACTTTTGTCTGTATATTGCACAACGGTTCCATCCGTACGGTACGGAATTTCTTTATACTCCATGAAACGGATTAGCATAACCGCGGCTTCTTCCCGCGTGATAATATCGTCCGGGCGGAACATGCCGCCGTCTCCCTGAATCAAGCCAAGTGATGACGCAGTTCCAACATATCCGGCAAACCAGTCGCTGACCTTTACGTCCGCAAACGGCGCGTCCTCAGCATTCTCTGCTTCACCCGACATCCGGACCAGAAACGCCGCAAATTCCGCACGTGTCACTGGTCTGTCCGGATAAAAATTTCCGTCTTCCCCATTGACGATCCCCTTCTCCGCCATGAACAGAATGTTCTTTTCCGCCCAGTGTCCAGCAATATCAGAGAATTTCACTTCTTCTGCCGGCGGCCTGTCATCCGGATTTGTATTCCCGCCGCTGGACGGACCTGTACTGCCACCTCCGCCGCTGGGTGAACCACCGCCGCTTGGGCGTGAACTGCTGCCGCCTCCGTCCGGTGCTTTTTTGTATGCAATAATCTCATACAGTTTATTTTTGAAAACAATTTCCAAAACGCCGTTTCTTTCCGTAACGGTTAAATCATCGCCGGACACGAGCGGATAGGTTTTCCCGTTTTTGACATAAACCAGTTTTCCCGGGAGTTCCGGCAACCGGAGCGTAACAGGCCTGTCAAACGTGACACTGCTGTTGGTAAAGTTGATGCAGGCCTGAACGGTTCCGTCTACCTTGACCGTAGCGGCTGACGAAACCGGTGTTGGCAGCATGCCCGTCCAGCTTTTTTCCCCAGTCAATACTGTCTGGTCCGGATATTGCAGTTCTGCCCGCATTGTTTCACCGCTGTAATCAAAGTTTGCGGATAACACCCTCGCCCCATCTATCGTTCCAGTCATATTCGAGCCGGATGCTTCCACCGGAATACGGTCGTAGTTTTCATTGAATACAATCTGGTCGCCATTCTGATAAAAGCTGACCTTCTGGTCATTGACCAGTACCTCGCTGTAGCTTCTGTCCGCATACAGGCTCAAAACCGACAGCTTTTCCGGTGTCAGCGATTCGCTGTAAATCATTAGTTTGCTGGGATCGTAAATAACTGAAAAATCCTCTATTTTCCCACCGTCGCCAAAGCTGACGATACTGGTTCCGCCGCAATCCACAACGCTTGCCTGGCTCATATTGATTGCGCTCAGGCTTCCGTCGCTGTTATGCTCTACATAGAGCTGCCGTCCGTCAAAACCATACTGCGTGCTCACCTTGCGGTAGGCCGGAGCAGTCTCGTGCGAGGTATAAACGATGCTTTGATAGTTCCGGTTGTTCAGTGTCAAATCCAGCGCGAAGGAAGATGCTGCCGATGGCTCCACGCCTATTTCGAGCCGTCTCGCCTGCACATCATCCGTACTGCCCTTTTTCACCGGAAACAAAATAGTATCAAAAGCGGCCTCGCCTTTTTTGTTTTGTGTATAAACCGCATACTTAGCCGCTTCAGTACCTGCCGCGTTCGGAGAATAGTAGCCTGAACGCAGCTCACCTGTCACATCTGGATTTTCTACGTTAACCATTTTCAGGTTTGCGCCCTCTTCAAAGTTCGTCGTAAGTGTGTCTCCGTCGAATTTCAAATTCGCATCAGGCAAAAAATGCCAGTTTTGGTCATAGGTGTGCTCCGCATCCGTCCCGCCCTTCACCACATCCGAAACAATCCAAAAGTATGGCTTCACAAACAGAATGTTCCGCTGATGGTCAAACGGCTTGACCGTCGCATCATTTCCTTTATAGGAATCAAAGAACTGGTTGGTTTGGAACAACGATACATTACCGGAAGCAATGGCTTGGCTTTTTCCGTCAATTGTGATAGTATTATGAGATTCTGTCGATAGCCGGAGCCAGTTACTCACCTCCGTGTCGTTGTAGTTGTTCCGCCCCGGGTCGACCAGCAGCCGTTGGCCGTAGGCATACGCGACAAGAGATAAGTTGTCCGGATGTGTATGGCTTCTTCCGTCCGCGCTTGCGGCGTTGATAACCATCACCAAATCATCCTGGGTCCAGCCGCTGCGCATAACAGCCAGCTTGTTGGAACCTTCCAGATAAAGGGAATCACAACCCGGATGCACGCCATCCTCTCCGTTCGTTATCATGTACTGGATGGCGTCATCCTCCAATATCTCCATTGTATTTTTAATAATGGAATACTGGTCGCTTGCATCAGAGTCTCCAAGCTGGATATCCACGCCGTTCGGGAACGTAACCTGCGCCAGATAAAGTGCCAGCTTCAGCGTATACTTTTCAAAATCGCGCCCAAGCTCAAATCCATAATAGTCCGCATCCAAAAGCGCGTTGTTGAAGATATTCAACACAGTTCCCGCATATGCCGTGGTTCCTTCACGGTAGTCGTTGTTTGCCATCAGGTTTCGTGCAAGCTCGTTCCAGCGGTAAATGAATAAATCCTTCCAGTCGGAATAGTCCCGGAATTCCGGCATATAGACGGTAACCTTCTGCAAGCCGCGGACCTGGAAGCAGCCGTGGTTGTGGTCCGGACGGTAATTCGCCGGAAACGTAAGAAATTTCGCAAGCTGCCAGAAATTCTTGATGAAGGCCGCGTTGGAATCTGCGTCCAACGATTCGCTCCGGAGCAGGTCGTGGTAAATGTTCACAAACAGGTTAACCCGCATGGAAGCATCCTGCGATGTATATGCCCCGACGTTGTCCCGCGTACTGTAAATGAAGCTATTCAGCAGCCGGATAAGGTTTTCAGCATACCGCTCGTCGCGGCTGGTAACGTAGCATCCAGCCATCATGGTCGCCCATTGAAAACGGGCTGTCAGGCTGCCAACCGCCCCGTCAATTCCCAGTGTATCCTGCGGGATATTGCCGAAATCCGCCTCCGAGCCGTTAAAGGATAGGATTTGCTGCGCTGAATTATTCCAGCAAAGTCCGTTTTCCTTCCACAGGGTTCCTCCCTCTTCCCAGAGAATTAAATTAGTCTGTTCTCCTAAGGAGCGTGCGCGGATTGTAATGAACGCGCTGTCAATTTTGGTATCCTTGTCCAACCCCGTCACATTAAACTGAAAGTAAGACCGTTTGGTTTCCGGACCAAATAAATTCCGGTAGGGATTATTTTCATCCGGATCAATCGACTCCTTCGCATACATCAGTGTTTCTGAGCCATGCGTTGCGTCCATGTCGTCAGCGGCGACGTAGGTGTCCTTCACCGCGCTGTATTGTCTGGATTGGCCTTTGTAGTATATCTCCAGTTTTGGAGCCAGTTCTTTTCCCGCTTCCTTTGTGTAAATCTCGGCGCCGTCCTCTGCTTTATAGCGCTGCATCAGCATAAAGCTGAAAGAGCCTCTCCGTTTGACAATATCGCTGACCTCAATTTTATATTCCGTGAATTCCTGCCCGTTCACCTGGAAAGTTCCGCCCAAAACCAGGCCGTTCTGCCACATGACGTTGTCGCAGAGCAGGTCTGCCGCTTCGTAGTTATAGGAGGTGTTCGTGCCCTTCAAATCAAAATTCCGGTTCTTCATATAATACAGGAATTCACTTTTTGCGTCGGCATAGTTGCCTTCCTTCACATACCGTTCTACCTCAGAAAGGCCAGGGTAGCCGTCATAATTCAATTTTCCCGGCATGCTCGCCGACCATTTTCCGCCTGCGCTGTCCCATACGCCGAAAAACTCTTCGTCTGTCATGCTGGAGGAGTCGGTCAGTCCATCTCCTGTTTCCGCCGCTGCCATTGTTAACGGCTCCGTTTCCGCTGGTTCCTCGGCAAGCACTGCCGCCTCCGGCTGTGTGGCCTGTCCCTGTAACGTTTCTTCCGCAAAGCCCGGAACCGGAACACAGGTGACAAAAAACAAAAAACAGAACAATAAAACAATTGTTTTTTTCATTGTGCCCTCCTATCCCCTCTTTGCCAGAAGGTTGCTCATAATTTTCGCAGTTTCTTCTTTCGTTATCTGATCCTGCGGACGGAAGCGGTTGTCGTCTCCTCCGCTGAGGATTCCCAGCGCGCACAGGTTTCCAACTGCGCTCTTTGCATAGTCAGCAATCTGGCTGGCATCATCAAATTCCAATGCTTCCGATTCCGGCTGGAATCCAAGCAGTTCCAATGTCCGCCAGACCATAACCGCCGCATCCTGCCTGGAAATATTTGTTCCCGCACCGAAAACTGTTTCATTCTGTCCTTTCACAATGCCGGAAGCATACAGCTTTGCAACGTAATGATAATACCAGCTGTCAGTCGGAACATCGGTAAACGGCAGCTCCGTTGCCTCCGCCTCAAGCGCGGCGCTCAGCATCAGCATTTTCGAAAATTCTTCGCGTTTAATCGCATTTTGCGGGTAGAATTTTCCGCCGTCTCCGCTGACAATTCCCTTTTCAAACAGATCCTCAATGTATTTGTAGCTCCACACATCCTTGTTCACGTCGCCGAATGGCTGCGGCGTTTCTTTGTCCGGCGTGCTGTAATCCGGAATTACAGCATTTGCATTGTCGTTCGGCTTCCCGATGACCTGCGCACCGCCTCCGCCGCCAGAAGCTGTTTTACCAACTGTAACATCGTAGCTTTTCCTTTGTGGCTCGGCGGCGTTTTTGGCAAAGGTTGCCGTCAGGGTCACCGTTACGTCCTGACTCTGGCGGTAAACCTTTCCCTCCGTTGTCAATACACTTGGGTTGTTACTGCTCCAGGTGATAACAGAACCATTATCGCCTGCCGCCGGAAGCTTGATGTCCTTTGTCGTATAGGACGGAAGCTGTACGCCTTCCATATCCGCTTGGATAGCTTCCTTATCGCTTAACAAGGATTCAAACGCCATTATTTCGTTGATTTCAACTGGCGCGCCGCTGTCAGCCGGTGTCAGCGTCAGCTTCACGTATCTCGCCTCCGACGGGGCAATCGCGAAAGTCTGCGGCGCTCCGTTCACACTTGCCGCGGTATATTTGGTTTCCCAAAAATCGTTATCCCTTGAAACGGCGATTTCAATCTGCGCCGTGTTTTGCTCCGCCCAGACCAAAAATGCGCCGACTTTTTTCTTTGCGCCCATATCGATAACCGTTTCCCTCTTCGTGTCGGAAACTGAAGTTTTGTAGCTGGTGGAGAAATTATCGTCAATCAGATTGGAAGCCGGGCTGCTTTTTAGCTCGGATGACGTTTTCAGAATACGTCCTCCTTCCACCAGATTTTTTGGATAGGTTTTCAGCACAACCAGTTCAAATTCTGCGGTGTCTTTCGCGCCGCCGCACGCAATTTCAGCGGTCAGTTTCACCGGTTGGTCTGCAGCATTCCGGTTCAACACCGCTTTTCCGTTGGAAACGGTCATCGCGGCATTGTCAGCCTTCCATGAAATCGTGCTGCCATAACTCCCTTTTGACGGCAATGCAAACTCCTTTGTCAGCCTATCCGGCAGTTCATCCGAAAGCGATTCGAATGTCAGGTTCTTTTTGTCAAACTGCACGTTTTCCCCATCCGTCAACTGTCTCACTACGACGACCGGAAATTCTTTTATAATGATGTACCCTTTATAGTTAATGTGCGCCGTAACCGTCACCGCTTTGTCGTCCAGTCCGCGTGTAACAGCCGCATTTCCGTCCGCATCGAACGCAATGGCAGAGGAATCAGAACTGCTCCATGATATTTCCGCCCCGTCTTGCTCCGTAGGAAGGCTGAAGTTCGCCGCAACGGCGTTTTCCAGTCCCCCTTCAAAGGTGCCTGTC
>CABSKZ010000064.1 GCA_902478395.1 uncultured Eubacteriales bacterium
CCGTAATTTGTCCTAATAATTAAAGAGACAAAATTCCTTTCATTCGCGTTATGGCTTTCTGCCGGCACTATTTCTCCGGCTTATTTCTGTCCTGTTTCCCCTTGAACTCCAAAACCAACATGGTAATATCGTCAAACTGGGGCGCGTCACCGACAAAGCCGTCAATATCTGCTTTCACCGTGCGGAGCGTATCGGTCAGGCTCATGCCGGAAGTCTGATTAATTGTTTCATACAGGCGCGGGTCGCTGTAAAGCTCCTGTGCGGCGTTTGTCGCCTCCGTCACGCCGTCTGTGTACAGGAAAATACGGTCTCCGGGAGTCAAATCCAAACTTGCCTCACGGTAACGCATTCCTTCCATACCAGCCAGCACAAATCCGGCACGCACTTTCAGCCATTCATACTTTCCGTTCTGCTCGACGAGAGGCGCATTATGTCCCGCATTCACATAAGTAAGTTTTCCCGTTTGCAGGTCTAAAATACCCATAAAGGCGGTTACAAACATTCCTGCCTCATTGTTTTCACAAAGCTGGTTGTTAACCGTCTCAAAGACTGTTCCCGCAGGCTTTCCCATCTGCGCGTGGTTTTTAATCAGCGTCTTGGCAATCACCATAAACAGCGCCGCAGGAACGCCCTTGCCGGAAACGTCTGCAATAACGACGCCAAGATGCGTGTCATCAATCAGGAAAAAGTCGTAAAAATCGCCCCCGACTTCCTTTGCGGCCAGCATACTGGCATAGACGTCAAAATCTTCCCGTTCGGGAAAAGCGGGAAAGATACAGGGCAGCATAGAGGTTTGTATCTGTGTCGCGACGCTCAATTCTGTTGCAATTCGTTCCTTGTCCGCAGTGACTTTGGAAAGATTTTCAATATACTCCTTTAATTCCACGGTCATATGTTCAAAGGATTGGCTGAGGCTTTCGATTTCATCTCCTGTATGGATGTTTGAAGTATAGGAGAGATCCCCATCCCCAATCTTTCGCACATCCTCGCTGAGCTGCGTAATGGGGTGCGTTATCTTTTTGGAAACTCGAAGCGTCACCAGGACGACTGCCAGAACGACAACAGCAAACAGGAGCAGGATCAGCACATTGGCAATCAGAACATTTTCTCCTGCCGCTTTTTGCGCGTTTTCCGTAATTTGCTGGATATTTTCTTTCGCCTCGTCCGCCGGCGCAATAATACCGGAAACTGGCAGTGCCAAGGCAAACCGCCATCCTGTCAGCTCGATGGTGTTATATAAAATATACACCTCTCCGTTTTGCGTCCGCGACTGACTTACTCCCTCCCGGTTTGTCTGCATATCGGTGGCAATAGTGTCCGCGTTATCCCCAAGAAAGAAGGATAGGTCATTGGCATTACCATCCGTAAGCCCGGGGGCGGAAATAACGCTCCCCTCCTCGGAAAACAGCATCGCATAGCCGCCGTCACCGATATTCATGTTTAAAATATCCTGATTCAACTGTTCGATCAGGATATCAATTCCCACAACGCCTGCGAATTCTCCACCCGAATAAAACGGCAGCGCCATGGTTACGGTCAGTCCCCGGCCGAACAGGTCGCCGTAGGTTTCAGGAATATATAATTTGCCCGTTTCTTTCGCCTTTAAATACCAGTCCCGTTCACGGATTTCATAGTATGTACCGACTTCTGCTTTCATGGCGGCATTTTTGTCATAGCCAATTGTAAAACCGTTCACCGAGGCAGTATAGATGCTGGTGATATTCGGATTATTCTGTGCCATAACTGTAAACAACGGCATCAAGTTGCCCTGCAAATACAACTCGTCCTGTACCTCCGCCAGCGTTTTTCCAGGACTGAGAGCATATTGTGCGGTAAAGCCATTATCCAGACCGCGCTCCACCACCTGCGGGGCTGATAAAACAGGGACAGGTGAAAACGCCGAACGATTCTCATAGAGATATTCGGTGTAATTTGCAAATGTTTTCAACGTCGTCGCGAGTTCTGTCAACTGTTGGTTGACCAGGTCTGCCTTTTCCTGCGCCAACTGTTTGGAAGTAGAGATTGCCTGGTTAATCAACAGCTTTTCACTGGTTTCGGAAGACTGATTTCCGATTTGCCCAGTGCTCTGCGTCATCAGGCTATTCATCCGCAGCAGGTTTACCTCTGCTACAACGCCTACAACAATGACCGACAGCAACGAAACCGAAAGAAACGCAGTTAAAATTTTTATTTTAATTTGTTTTTTCATAAAGCTCTCCCCCATATAAGACCGCGCCCATATTTTTCGGAGCTGGTTCCGTAAGCAAAAAGCCTTTTTCATTCAAAAAGTCACGAAGCACGGGAACAGTTTCCGCTAAATCAAAGTAAAGAACGAGCGGCTCCACGGTTACTTCCAACCCTTTCAGTGCTATTTCTCGCACAGGGAGGGTGCCAATCTGCTTGGCGCCGATACGCTTCAGGCTTGCCAAAGAACGACGGTTCAACAGGTCTGCCTCATGGCTGCCCCTTCGATCCGTGTATTGAACCACGCGGTAAACTTCGCCACAAACGCCTTTCAGCCCATTGTTCCAAAGCGATTCTAGCATAACACAGAACAAAGATAAGAACAAAAAGGATGCATCGTTGTCTGGAGAAACAATCACTTCCCCTCCATAGGCAAGAAATCCATCCCGTTTTTGCTGCAAAACCCGCTGCACCTCCGCCGTTCCGCTTAACAACTCAACTAGCTCCAGTTCTTCACCGCAAGAGGCATAGACCAGAAGGCCAAGCAGCTTATCTCCTTCGCCGCAGGCCAACAGAACCGTATTGGTTTCCAGCAGATACGGCAGGGACTCTTCATCCTGAATGAGGAACATGCCCCCTGTTTTTGAAAAGCTGGACGGAGAATTTTCTGACAGCTTATCGGTATAGTTTTTCTCAGTCACAGCGATTTGTCGGTATAACCTGGCAACCTGCGGGATATCTTTCTCTTCCATTGGCCGCAGACATATGTTCTGCCCATTGCCGCAAAAAACAGCTTCTTTGATTTTCCGGTTCATACACACCTCTAAATAATAATACTTAAATTATTGACGCCGAACGTCCGGCGGTAATCCACTACATCCGCTGTGTCACAAATCATTTTGATTCCCAAGGAATCGTCGAGCGCCAGCATTGCGTCAATGTTGTCTTCTACCACGTTCACTTTCCGCTGTTCATAATAGGCAACCGGATTAAATTCCGCGCCAACGTTGCGGATACGCAGAACAATGGTTCCCTGCACAAGCAGAATTCGGACGTTCATCGTCAGCTTTTCATCGGCTCCAAGGCTGTGCTCACGGATAGATGTCAGCATCTCCTCCAAAGACAGTGAGATGAGCATGGCGCGTTTCGGCTGCAATTCATTCGCTTCGCAAAACGCTGTAATTTTCTCCACACTTTCCATAATTGCCTGTACAGAATTCTCTACAGAAAATGAAATGTAGTGTCCATTTCGTTCCGCAGTCTCATCCAGAAGCGTCCAGTTCGATATTGTTTCTGATTTTTTTCCGCACACCAAGTGGATGACTGCCACAATAAGCAGAGTCACTAATTCCGCCACCCAGAACCCGTTCCAGATCCCGTTTAAGCCGAACCAATTTGACAACAGAACCGCAAACACGGCAACGAGCACAAATTGCCGCAGTAGTGTAATGACGTTTGCAATGGCCGTATGCCCGTTGCTCAGATGGAGTGAAGTGAGAATATTTCCGACAAGAGCAGGAATAAAGCTAATACTGAACAGGAAAATTGCAGATTTCGCCAATTCCAGTGTATCACCGCCTCCCATTCCGAATGCACGGGCGATTCCACCGGAAAATACCATACACGCCACGGTAAACACGGCAGTCATAGCCAAGCCCTGTACCAAAGCCAACTGCAAAACCTGCCGGATGCTTTTTGTATCCCGCTCCGCTGAAAAAACTCCTACAAACGGAACAATCGTTCCGGCAGTCCCCGCGATAATAGCCAGCGCAAATGAGTTGAGAGAACCAATCACCGAAAATGCGGAAAGAGCCAGTGTACCAAAGCCCGTTAGAATCAATCGGTTTAAAAACAGGGAACGGAACAAAATACAGATATTTTCTACCGCACCAGGACTGCCAAGCTTTACCATTTCGCCGGCAAGTCTCCAAAATTCCTTCCATTCCGGCATCACGAACGAAAAATTTCGGCTTTTTTTAAACAGCAAAACAGCCCCCATCAAGGAGGCTGCCGCCGCCCCCGCCGCTGTGGCTATGGAAACTCCGATAATGCCCATCTGCAAAACACCTGCCAGAAGTAAATCTAACAGGACGTTTACCGCTGCCATAACGGCAAATACCAGCATGGAAGCTCCCGCTTTTCCGTCTAGCCGAAGAAAATTAAACGCCAGATAGACACCCATCGTAAAAATTCCGCCGATTGCCATAATCACGCAGTAATCATACGTTTGCTGATATAACTCCTGAGGCGTTCCGACGACCCGGACAAGCTGCGGCAGAAAAGCCAGCACCAGTGCAGTGAGCACTACCGCGAGCGCAGCCGTCAGCAGATAGGAAGAGGTAAACGCACGCCGGCTTCGGCCATGCTCTCCCTGCCCTGTAAGCGACGAAGCAAGCGCTGTTGCGCCAATCCCCAGCAAATTTCCCACTGTAGCAAAGATATAGTAAATCGGCAGCATCAGGCTCAATACGCCGAGCGCCTGTGCGCCGAGTACATTACCGACAATCACGCTGTTTGCAATCTGCCCGGCTACACTGCAAAGAATGCCGAAAATGGAAGAGGCCAGATACTTGTTATAAACACTTTTGATAAACTGGTTATCATCTTTCACCCAGGCATTCCTCCCGCAACGGATATATATTGTCGTTACGCATTCTTGTCAAACCGCTTTTTTGCTACCATCTCAACCCAACTGTCCTTCACGGAAACGATCACATCGTCCGCAAAGCTGTCTATGATGGATTTTTCGACTCCTTCCAGTTCAGCAGCCTTTTGTTCCTTTGGCGTGTTTGCCTCATAGGCGTTTAGGGACCAAACTTCACCCGTATAAATCGGATTCACGCCCATACCGCTCATCATGATACTGCCAGGGACATTGTACAGCTCCGCTTGCTCATAGCCGCATAGGAAATCCGCGAAAATTGCGCTGATTTTATTACGAAGCCCCTTCACGCGGGTATTCCGTTTTGCTTTAGAGGCTGAAATGAACTCTTCCTTCGCTTTCGGGTCAATCGGCGCGCGTGCAATCAGATGAATTTCACAGTCTTCTCCGTTTTCAATTTCAATCCAGAGTTTTCCCTCGCAGGCTTCCAGAACATCGGTTGTCATAGCAATCATTTCCTCCGCCAAAAGCCTGTTCATATTGGCCTGTCCGTGCTCCAACCCGCAGTAGAGAGAAAAACGTTCAATTTCCTGCAAGGCTTCGAACGCCGCGGACAGGCTTTTATTCACAATCATTACTTTCGATTTATCACTCATTTTCACACCATCGACTTTCTGCCCACAAATCATATGAAACCGCAACCCCTTACCGTGGGCAGGTAAAGCAGATTACGAACATACTCGGTTATACTTCTATAGGTCTATGTAGAATGAACGCCAGCTGTTTTTGTGATTATTAAACTGAATCCCGCATTCATATCCGGCCGCTTCAATTATGAGTCTTTTAAAACTGCATTGCATATCTGCAGCCAGCTGGTAGCGTTTCTGTTTTTTACTGAATCGTTAAAATATCTACAAAACCAGTAACTTCAAAGACCTCCATAATCGTTTCGTTCACGTTGCAAATCACCATTTTTCCCTGTTTTGCATTCATCTGTTTCTGCGCAGCCAAAATAACGCGGAGACCTGCACTAGAAAGATAATCCAGCGCTTTAAAATCCATAACCAGTTCCATAACGGACGGTTCAAGCCCCTTGATGCAGGTTTCTAGTTCCGGTGCTGTTGTGGTATCCAGACGTCCTTCCAGTGCCAGCACTACTTTTGTACCTTCCTGAGATTTGTTGATGTTCATATTGTTCTCCTCCTAAAAGTATATTTTTTATTTTTACCGCATCACAGAAGAATGCGGATGCGGTTGTTGCCATCGTTTGTATAGGTTACGCTTGCTGAAAGATTATTGACAATCCGGATAGAAAGGTCCATTTCGTCCGCGCCTTCAAGCGGATTGAATGGTTTCCCTCCATAGACAGCTGTAAGCTCCACAGCTTCCTTATCCTCAAATCTTCCAACTGTAACTGATATCGGATACGAATTCTGCTCTAGATTTGGAAGAAGCAGATTAATGAGTAATTCCTCACATAGCAGCTGTGTATTATGAATTTGCTTCTGAGACATTAACTGCTTTCTGCCAAACTCCTCGATTTCAGAATTGAGGCGGTAATAATCGAACGCTTTAGCAACGATTTCAAACTGGAATGTTTTAATCCGCTGGATAAACGCGCGCGTTTTCTCACGAGACGGATTCTCAAAAATCTGATTCGGCGGGCCTTCTTCGTAGATAACGCCTTCATCCATATAGAAAACACGAGTCGATACGTCGCGCGCGAAGCGCATTTCGTGTGTCACAATCATCATAGTAAGCCCCTCGTCCGCCAGACGGCGAATAACGCCCAAAACCTCTGAAACCATTGTCGGGTCAAGCGCTGAGGTCGGCTCATCAAACAGAACGATTTCAGGCTTCATCGCAAGTGTGCGTGCAATTGCTACCCGCTGCTTCTGCCCGCCGGACAACTCGTCCGGATAGGAATATGCCTTTTCCCGCAGTCCCACCATTTCCAGAAGGCGCATTCCCTCGTTATATGCCTCCTGCCGTTCCATTCCCAACAAGCTTGTAGGGCCGAGCATAATGTTTTCTATTACCATCAGGTGGGAAAACAAGTTAAAGGACTGGAATACCATACCCATTTTCCGGCGCAAATTCCGGACGTCCGCATCCTTTGCTAGAATATTGGCTCCATCAATGAAAATTTCACCGCTGCTTGGTATATCCAACAGGTTTAAGCAACGCAAAAAGGTGCTTTTTCCTGTTCCGGAAGGACCAATGATGGAAATGACCTCTCCCTTACGGATTTCAGCGTTTACATCCTTTAAAACTTCTAATTTATCGAATTTTTTTGACAAATGCCGAACGCTAATCATTGCACCGTACCCCCTTTATTACCCGTTTCCGCCGTTTAGGATCGATTTTTAATTCCACAACCGACATCAGCGCAGTTAGTCCGTAGGATATCAGGAAATAAATCAGCGCTGTTGATATGAGCGGGAAGAATGATTCGAAAGTACGGCTTCGAATGATATCGCTCATTTTTGTCAGGTCCTGAATGGCGATATATCCAACGACTGAGGTCATCTTAATCATGGAAATGAATTCTCCCTGAAACACAGGCAGAACGTGCCGGGTCGCCTGGGGCAGGACAATTTTTAAAAATACCTGCGATCTGCTGAATCCCATCGCGTTCGCCGCCTCAATCTGTCCTTTATCCACCGCGTCAATTCCTGTTTTCATCATTTCTGAAACATACACCGCAAAGTTGACCGCAAAGCCAATCACCGCGACTGCAACGGGATGGATGGAAGATTTTCCAAACACAATGTAATATAATATCATCAGAATAACAACCACCGGCGTTCCCTGCACAAGCCGGACAAACGCCTTTGTAATCCGGTCAACCGCGCGAAAACGCGAACGGCGGAGCATACAGAGCAAGAAGCCTAAAACCGTTCCCAGCACTCCTGCCAGAATTGAAATCAGCAGCGTAACGCCGAGCCCCTGTAAAATCAGCTGGTAGCGGTTTTCCACCACAAATGTACGGTAAAAACTCTGTGCGATTCCCTCAAAAAAACCATATTTTTCAGCGACGGCAGCTTCGTCCCGCACAACAAAGACCATTCCGCCTTTATAATATGTATCTGTAAAATCTACACTCTTCTTACGTTCCTCCGTAATCGACATAGAGCCTGCAACCATGTCTACTTTTCCGGAGGTCAACGCCGCAATTAAGGAAGAAAAATCCATTGGAACAAGTTCCAGCTTCATGTTGAGTTCATACGCTATGCGATGAATTAGATCGATTTCCAGGCCTTTGGCTTCTCCACCCTCCGCAACGTAGCACATCGGTTCCATGACGGTATCGTGTCCCACTCTCAAGGTCCCCGCGCTGCCGTCAAAATCTGGTTTATCATCGAATTTCTCGATTACCTTGGCTGATTCGTCTGCTCCAGTCCATTTCTCTGTAATTTGCTTGAGGGTGCCGTTGTCTGCCATCTCTTTCAAAACCACATTCGCCTTGTCCCGCAGCGGGTCGCCTTTTCGAAAGGCCATCCCGTATTCATCTGCCAGCAGTTTTTCTTCCATAATTTTTAACTGCGGGTCTTTTGAGACGATAAGGCGGGCGACCGGTTCATCTGTAGCAAGTGCGTCAGCCTTTCCTGCCCGCACTGCTTCCGTAACCGAGGTCATGTCGTTGAAAAATAGATGGTTGACGTTCGGGATTTTCTGATTAATCACTTCAAAAAAAACTGAGCCGGAGTAGGTAGCGACCGTTTTTCCTTCCAGATCCGAAAGCTTGGTTAAATCCACATTGCTCCCATCTGACAGCTTCTTCACAACGGCCACCTGCGGATTGTAGAAATACGGCGTTGTAAAATTCACTTTCTGAGCGCGTTCCGGCGTTTCTGTCAGGTTGGAGATTACCACATCTGCCTTTCCCGACTGCAACGCCGTAATCAGCGCGGAAAATTGCATGTCGGAATACTCCACGCGCATGTCCAGTTCATAGGCAATGCGTTCTATCAGTTCGCAATCTAAGCCGCGGTAAACGTTATCCATCACAAAACACATTGGCTCACGGTTTGCAGCGATTGCGACGCGGAGCGTCTTTCCATCAGCACATTTCGGAATATCCTCAATCAGATAACTGCTCCCATCCTCACGAATCCAGTTCGAAATTACCCGTTCAAGCGTACCATCCTCTTCAAATTTTGCGAGTACAGAATTGATGCTGTCCCGCAAGCCAGGATTATCCTTGCTGAGCGCAATCGAAATTTTTTCATCGATTAAACGGTCTGGCAGCACTTTGAGCATGGGGGCAGCTTTCACATAGTTGAGTGCCGTCGTCTGCGCAGTAATAACATAGTCGAGCTTGTTGCCCTGCAGGGCGGCAAACGCATCTGCTATGTTATCAAATTTCTGTACCTGAGCATTGGGATAAGCTTCCTCTGCGAAACTTTCACCGGTACTGCCTGTCATCACACCAATGCGCCCCTCGGACAGCCCTGCGGCCGTTTTTTCCACACCGCCGCCTTCTCCGCCTGAGCAGCCGCCCAGCATGCTTAACAATATCAGCATGACAAACGATAAAACCAAATAGCTTTTCTGCTTCACCTCTGACCGCTCCTTTTTGATGTTTAAAAATTCTAAAGCATCAAATGAATTTCAGTTAAGTCTTTTTCTGTAGTATAACACAAAATTTCTAAATCCGGTTGGAGACCGCCTTTTGTTGATTGTGCAACCGTCGGCTCTTGATGACCGAAAAGGCAAAAATTCCGCTGCAAACCAACGCGAATGCAATTCCTACCGGATATGCAATGACTTGTGCGATGCGGAAACCCTCGTCCGCCATCAGAATATAAGTACACGAAACCGCGGACATAAACGCCGCCGGAACCGCAGCAACCACCCATTCAAAGCGTTGACAGTTCTTCACAAGATACATTGCCGCTGCCCAGAGCGCAATCATAGCCAGCGTCTGGTTGGACCAGGAAAAATACCTCCAAATCACGTCAAAATTCAATTGGGTTAAAAGCGCGCCAACCAACAATAGCGGTACGCTTAACAGAACCCGCTTTTTCAGGTTAGATTGGTCAATATGAAACCAATCCGCTAAAGTCAGACGGGCGCTGCGAAACGCGGTATCTCCTGATGTGACCGGACATACGACCACACCGATAATAGCGAGCGCTCCTCCAATCATTCCCAGCAGCGAGGTTGAAATTTCATATACGACACCAGACTGCCCCAAAGAAGACAATGCTGCCGCAAGGCCGCCTGTGGATTGGTAAAACGCAACCCCGGCAGCAGCCCAAACCAACGCAATAACGCCCTCGGCAATCATCGCGCCGTAGAATACAGTCCGCCCATTTTTTTCATGTTTAATGCAACGCGCCATCATAGGAGACTGTGTCGCATGGAACCCTGAAACCGCGCCGCAAGCTACTGTAATGAACATATATGGCCAAACTGGCTTACCATCTGGATGCAGATTTGCAAGCTGTAATTCTGGCAACTGATAGCCCTGAAAAATTAAGCCGCCGATGATGCCGACTGCCATCACCACCAGAATAACCCCAAAAATTGGATATATTTTCCCGATTAATTTATCAATTGGCAAAAGTGTTGCCAGCAGGTAGTATATTAAAATCACAACAACCCAAAACTGCAAATTCAACACATCTGGCGTAAGCTTTGCCAGCAGCGTCGCCGGGCTGGTCACAAAAACCGTTCCCACCAGAACCAGAAGTATAACCGAAAATACCCGCATAACCTGTTTCATGCCTGTCCCCAGGTATTTCCCAACAATTTCGGAAACAGACGCCCCGTTCATCCGGACCGAAATCATCCCCGTCATATAATCGTGGACCGCGCCGCCTAAAATTGAACCGAAAACAATCCACAAAAACACCACTGGCCCAAATACCGCTCCCATTAGGGCTCCGAAAATCGGGCCTGTTCCCGCAATATTCAGCAATTGAATCAGAAAAACCTTCCATGTTTTCATGGGCACGTAGTCTACCCCGTCCTCGCTTGCCACAGCAGGGGTCAGGCGATCATCTGGCCCAAATACTTTTTCTACGAATCTGCCGTAGAAAAAATATCCTACAACAAGAATCATTAACGCTGTCAAAAAAGTAATCATGCCATAAACCTCCATTTCCTATTTTGTGCTTTATTTTACGGTAATGTCCCCATTTATGATTTGCTTTCCTACTTTTATCAGCTCTTCACGCATCTCATTGCTGATATGCCCGCTGTTCAGGACCAGTCCAGTTCCGCCTTCCTTCAGACCGTAGGAAAGATTCTGTCCGCCGATTTTTTCCCCTTTTAGGAAGCGTTCCGTTAAATCTGCGACAGCCAGATCGATATGCTTAACGACAGAGGTCAGCACATGCTCGGGTGCCAAATAGCTTTGGTCCAAATCCACGCCAATTGCCCAGCGTCCTTCCTTTTTTGCGGCTTCGATGACGCCTAATCCCGCCGCGCCCGCGGCTTGGAACACAATGTCCGCCCCCCGGCTGTACTGTGCCTCCGCCAGTGATTGACCCCGTTCAGAGTCCGCATAATTTCCGACATAGTCCGTATAGATTAAAATGTCCGCAGACGCATATTTTGCACCCTGTATATATCCCTCAGCAAACTGATGAATTACCGCGTCATCAGCGCCTCCGACAAAGCCGATTTTATTTGTTTTTGAAGTTTTTGCAGCTAAATATCCTGCTAGGAAAGCCCCTTCATTGCTTCGGAAAGAAATGC
>CABSKZ010000065.1 GCA_902478395.1 uncultured Eubacteriales bacterium
TCTGGAACTGCTCCTTGAATTTCCGAGACAGGTAGGACGGATTAACGCCCAGATAGTCCGCTACTAGCTGTACGCTAAGATTCAAATCACAATAGTGTTCGCGGATGTAGTCGTCAACCCGATCCTTAAATTCTACATTGACACGCTCGTCCTGCTCCGTCAGGGCCTCGTAGGCGTCAACCAGCCGGAACAACCGCTCCTGAAACACAGCGACCGACTGGGTTTCGGAAAGCTCTAAAACCGCGCTGTTTAAGGATTCCCGTTTCTCAGGCTCCAACTCCGTAATCAGCTTCAGCATAGTATTGAGCATATTGGACAGCAGCAGCCGGATCATGACAGCGGACGGACTGCGCTGAACCGTGTTGATTTCTATCAACTCCGCGAATTGCTGTTTTGCCCCGTCAAACTCCCTATTTTTCATCATACCGACAATTTTCAATTCTTCCGTGAGAGGATAGTAATATAAATCTGTCGCGTTTTCAGCTTGCAGCGGCCCGCCGGAATTGCCCTGCATAATCATTGAATATTCCAGCGAACGTACTGCCGCCTTATAGCTTTCTGCAATTTTCCTTCCTTGCACCTCACAGGAGGCAAACCGGATGGAAAAGCCAAAGTACCGTTCGACCGCCTCGTTTAGATAGCCCAGCATCGCTTCTATCTGCGGGAGCGAGATTTCTTCCGCCTCCGCAATGGCGGTTACGGAGTCGTCGATTTCGACCAGATAGATCTTATGCTTTTCCGACAAAAGCTCCTCCATGACATTCATGACAATCAAAACTGCTTCCTGGTATTTCTCCAGTTCCGTCAGTCCATGGTTCGTATCGAAATAAATATTCTGGTAATTTTCAATATTTGTCACCAAAACAAGGTGCTTCTTCTCAAAATCGAGCACCTCTGCCGGAAGCTCCGCCTTCGGCGTTTCCCTGCCTTTCAGCAGATTTTGCAGGTACATGTTGACTAGAAGCGGTTCCTTGTTGCGAAGCTCATCTCCCAGCCGTTCCTTTTGGGTGATGATTTCCTCCACCTGGTTGTATAGATAGTCATATTCGTCTATCTGCGTCTGTTCCTTCTCAAACAGCCGGAGCAGCTTTTTCACCTTCCGGTACTGCATTTCCGCCGCCGTTTTAATAATGGGGATAGCAAACAGAATACAGAAAACCAGCAGGATTATAATAATCCATTTTAAAATTGTAAGTGGCTTGATATACTGCGCGTATGGCGTGACGACGAAATAGCGCAGATCGCCGAAGCCAGCGTCGATGGACGACACATAGGATTTGCTCTCGCCTTCCCCGTAAACACCGTTCTCCTTCACAGCCGGCAGCAGCTTGATCAGCTCCGTTTCCCGCCCGAAATTTTCAGTAAACAGGGGAATTTTATCCTTATTCAGCACAAAAATATTAAAATCATCTGATTGGCGGATGCTGTTAATGACAGCACTCATATTAATATTGATGACAACCTGCGCCCGGATATTTTCAATTTCCGAAAAGGGAACGGACAGCACAGCCGAAATAATACCTACGCTGCCTGCGGACAGTTCTGTCGTAAAGGTGGTTTTGTAACGCTTGCCCATCAGACGGCGGTAGCTGAAATAACTGTCCACATCCTGGGAAATATATTGGCTGTAATAATCCCGGATGGACATTTGACCCGCCGGACAGACAACCATGTCACGCTCCCCGAACATGACATAGGTATCATCAATATAGTAATTTTCATTTTTAATCGTTTTGAGTGTTTCCCCCAGCTTCTCATAAGCCTCCTGCGGGGCGGCCGGATTGGAAACCACACTTTGAAGAGATTCATCCGACGCGGTTTCCACCAGCATATTCCCAACATCGCGGACATAGACGTCTGTGCCGAGCTTAATCATATTCAACAGAATATCGTTCGACCGCGTTATCTCATCGTTGAGCGAATTGATGGAAATAATATAAAACGGCATCATTATGAGAAGGGGCAGGACCAAAACGATAATATAAGAAAGAATCAATTTATATATCGTTTTGCTGCGTCTCATAACAATGCCGCCTTTCAGTATTTGTTTCTACGGGAAATAGCTGTTTGCACAAAAAATGCCGCGCAAACGATTGTCCAATGTGCAATTATTTTACAGTATTATACCATTCATTGGCTTCTTTTTCAAGCTGTTCCCCGCCATTTTTCTTCCACTGTTCCACCCATTCGTCAAAGTAATCAATCGGTTTTTCGCCTGTAATGATCTGGATGTAGGTGGTTTCGCGCATCTTGTCAAGAACCGTATTATATTTCGGGCCGGATTCTACTTCGACCAGTAATTTGGAATCAATACCGGAGAAATTCGTAACCTCCTCCGCCCATTTATACTGCTCACGTGAAATGGGCTGTGCGTGCTCGTCCGTATACCACTGGATCGGACGCAGCCCGCTCATGTTGAAGATGCTTCCCGCGCCGATTTTTGACAGCTCCGCGCCAGTTTTAAAGCCTTCTCTGGCAATGATGGTGCCATCCTCTTTTTTGTCGAAGTGCTCGCCCTCAAAGCCACCTGTGGAAATGAGGTTCAAATCATAATCTGTGCTGATTTCACTGATGATATTCAAAATGGTTTTCAGCTTCTCAGGATTGTCCGCAAGCTGGTTGCCGAATACGATTCCACCGGAGCTGACGGTTCCGCCTTTATAGTTTCCAGATTTCCCCTCCGGACCAATTGGCGGACGGCCTACCGCATAGGTCGCGTTTTCCCCCTGCAGCTTTTTGAAGTCACGATAGAACGAGCTGCCGCTGTCATCTGCGGTCATAGGCGGCGCGATGTGATAGAACATGCCGTTTGCCGTATAGCCGATTCTGCCGTTAACAAACGCCTGCGAGTTCGACCAGTGGCCGCTGGTGTTCTCCCCAGCGAGGAATTCCGGATCGATAATGCCGTCTACATACCACTTGTTCAGAAGCTTCAGCGCTTCCTTCATTTCCGGCTGCACAGCAGAGTAAACGAGTTTACCGTCTCTGTCCGCCCACATGGCCATCGTTCCGCCCATGTCGCGCGGGAGGTAGCCGAACGCGCCGAAGATGCTGTTATAAACGCCTTTGTCTGACAGGCCGTACGTGTCCTTCTGTCCGTTTCCGTCCGGGTCGTCGTTGCGGAATTTATAGAAAGCCGTTTCCGCTTCGTCCAACGTTTCCGGAATTTTGTCGATGCCGACTTTTTTCAGCCAGTCGTCGCGCCAGACCGACGCGATATGGTATTTGTTTGCGTAGTTGTAGGTTGGAATGGCGTACAGCTTGCCGTTAATCGTCGAATATTTCCACTGGTCCGGATCGTAGTCGTTCACAAGCTGAACAAGCTTTGGCGCATCCTTCTCCAGCGTTTCCATAGACAGCGGCATAATCAGCCCCTGCTCGACATATTTGCGGAAGGAAGACGAGGACATGGACGGAAATACGTCGGGGATTTCGCCGGCCGCAAACCGTACGCTGAGCAAATCGTCCCACTTGCTGCGCTCAATGTACCAAAGATTGAACTTCACGCCAAATTTTTCCTCAAAATACTGTTTGACGGGTGCGTCCTCGTCCGCTGGTCCGTTGGAAAACATCAGCCAGTCTATCGTGGTGTTGTCGGCCTTGCCGCCGGTTGTTTTTCCACACCCGCCAAGCAGCAAGCTTCCCGCCATAAGCAGGCTGAGTGCAAACGCAATTGTTTTTTTCATGGTAATCCTCCTTATAAATCTATAATATTATCCCTTTAACGAACCAACCATAACGCCTTTTACGAAATACTTCTGAATGAACGGATAGACGCACATAATCGGTAATGAAGATACGATAATCGTAGCCGCCTTAATGGTTTCCGCCGTTGGTTCCGAATTTGTTCCGGCGGTCTTGACCTCGAAGTTCATGAACTCCGACGAACCGTCAATGACGATTCTTTGCAGCAGCACCTGCAACACATACTTCGCAGGGTTTCGGATGTAGAGCAGGCAGTCGAACCACGCGTTCCAGCGCTCTACCGCAACCCACAGCGCAACCGTCGCGATAATCGGCATGGAAAGCGGCAGCATGATGCGGGCAAAGATATATAAATCGTTTGCGCCGTCTATCACCGCAGCCTCCTCGATATCCGCCGGAATCGTCATAAAATAGTTACGGATAATCAGCATGTTGAAGGTGTTGACCAGCACCGGCAGAATCAGCGCGAGGCGGTTATCCATCAGGCCAAGGTTCCGGATAAGCAGGTAGCTTGGAATCATGCCGCCCTGGAAAAACATTGTGAACACGACGAAGCCGGTGAAAAACGTCCGGTGAACCAAATGTTTCTTGCTCAGTGCATAGGCCATCAGCGTCATGACCAGCAGCGACAGAACAACCGACAAAATCGTGTTGATGATGGTGTTGGCATAGCCGGAGAAGATATAATCGTTTTCAAACACCTTCTTATAGGCGTCGATGTTTAAGCCCTCTGGAATCAGATGCAGGCCAAATTTGGACGCTGCCTCCGGCGATGACAGGGACATGGATATGAGGTGCAGAAACGGGAACAGGGTCACCAGGCATAGGAGCACAAGGACAATGCCGTTTATTGTGTTAAAAACCCGGTCTCCAAGCGTCATTTTGATTTTCATATTCTCTCCCCCTCCCTTACCACAATCCGTATTCGCCCATCCGGTTAGCTATCGCGTTCGTCGCTAGCACCAGAATGAGGGAAATTACATTTTTGAACAGACCAACCGCAGTTGCGAGGCTGTATTCCATCTTCTGAACACCCATGCGGTAAACGTAGGTGCTGATGACGTCAGCCGACGGATAGACTGCCGGACGGTACATATTATAAATTTGGTCGAAGTTGTCGTTGATGATTTTACCGACCGCGAAAATCAACATGATGGTGATAATCGGCACCATGGAGGGCAGCGTGATATGGCGGATTTGCTTAATCCGGCTCGCGCCGTCGATGGTCGCCGCCTCGTAAAGCTGCGTGTCGATGTTGCTGACCGCCGCCAGATAGACGATGGAGCTCCACCCGATTTCTTTCCAGATGTTCGTGACGACCAGAACCCCCCGGAACCACTTGTTGTTCGTCATAAAGTCTATTGGTTCCCCGCCGAACAGGGTAATGAGGTAGTTCACCGCGCCGCGCGAGGGCGAAAGCAGTTCCAGAAAGATGCCAGCCAGAACGACCCACGAAAGGAAGTGCGGCAGGTAGCTGATGGTCTGAACCGTCTTTTTGAACGCCATATTCCGCACCTCATTAAGCATGATGGCAAGCAGAATCGGCGCCGGGAAACCGAACAGCAACTGGTAAAAACTAATAATCAAAGTGTTTGCGAACACGCTGCCGAAATCCGGGCTGCCGAGGAAGGTCTTGAAATTTTCCAGCCCTACCCACGCGCTCCCCATGATTCCGTCATTAAAATTGAACCGTTTGAACGCGATGATGACGCCGTACATCGGCGCGTAATGAAACACCAGGAAATAGATAATGCCGGGAAGCAGAGCCAGCAGAAGATAGCGCTGCTTTTTATAGGTCCTAAACAAATCATGAACTTTTCCTGTTTTTTTGCTGGGTTTCAGTGCCGCGTTTTTTGTTGCTACAGCCATGTTTGTTCCTCCTCCCGGGAAGATATTTGAAATTCACCGCTTCCAATTTTGCTGTTTATAAACGGCGATTTGACATAGTCTTGCGTCAGATACTCCAGCGGATTTCCATTTATCAGCCGGATGTGGTCGGAATCATCCCTGTAGAACAGCTCCAATTGCTCTCCGTCAGAAATGCAGGCGATTTTTTCCTCTGTAAAACTCACCTTCATCTGGCCGATGTCCGCACAGAAGCTTTCATAATCTGTCTCATCCGCATGCGATACTTTCAGCACGCCAAGCTGCGAATTGACAACAACGCGGTCTTCTTCAACTGTAAAACCATCGTTGGTAATGAATCCAAAGTAATTGTTTCCAAACCGCCCTGTAAGAATGTTTCCGTCTGTAATTTCATAGTCTGCCTTTTCGCCTTTTGTTTTCATTTTCAGTTCCATACGGAACCGGTAAGCCGCTTCGCCCCGGTGCACAATTGTAACCGGATTGGTGCGGGTATCGTGCCAGTATGCGTTTTTATTCGGTGCATATAAAATTGTATTTTTGTGGTGCAGCGTAACAAACGTATCAAACAAGGCTGGGATTTCTTCCCTTGTTCCGGCATAAACCGCGCTGCCCTGCGGCTCCGCAAATGTCGCACCCTCCCAGCGGCACTGGGCCGCAATTAGGGAAAGCGGCACAGTCAGCGGAAAGCTGAAACCCGACACGGTATAATGCTGTGTGACATAGGTTGTGCGCAGAATTTGGGAATACAGATCCAAATAATAGATTGGCGTGCTAAGCGGCAGCGGCTCGTTTTCTCGCAGTTCCTCCAGCACGTAATACCCACCGCCGCGCACCTTCGTCTGGACGGTGTAAGGCTCTGCATTTTTCCGTGCCCCAAGAATATCGAACACAGCCTTCGGGGGGCGATAACCAAATAAAATCAGGTAGTCCATCATGCCGCCCTCCCGTATGGCGGGCTGTCCGGTGTACACCTCAAATAAGCTGGAAATCCAGTTTTCGTTGTTATCCTCCCAGTACGGGTACAGTCTCGTCCGCGCATAGCCCCGCACATTGTTCAGGCTTTCCGCCGCGTGGAAGCACCAGAATACATCAATCCACTTCTTTGCTTTTTGGGACAACGCCTTATCGCCGGAAAGTTCCATCAAATTGTAATAACTTTCAAGAGTCACCGCGTTGTATGGGTCGCCGCCCTCAATCATCCAGCCGTTTTTCAGCATAACATCAAGGATATTGTGAAAATATGCCGTCAGTGCCTCCACAACCTCCTCGGTATCCATGCCGTCGAGCGGCTTATCGAGATACTGCCCGCAAAACTTCGCCAGAAGGTACAGGCTCACCTTAAGCAGGCTGTCATGGTTTTCGCTCAGGTACATCCGTGAGGGCGATGCGTCCCGTTTCACAACGTTGTGTCCGTCGATATAATAGAAGCTGCGCAATACCCGTACCACGGTTTCCCTTGCCGCGTCGCTGAGCGATTCCCCGAAGCGCATCAGCAGATGCACCATGGCCGGAATCGCCCAGTAGATACCGAAGTCCCCCTCTGTGGGGTGAATATCCCCGTCCGAGAAGCGAAATTCATCGACAACCAGAAATCTGTCTACATCCGTCTCCCCGCGGTAGAGCTTCGTGAGGGCGGCCTGTACGTGCGCCCTCGCTTTTTTGTTTTCCGTTTGGTTTATGATTCTGTGGAGCGTCCGCTCCACCCTCTCTGTTTCTGTCATTCCTTGTTCCCCTCTGTTTCTATGACATGGTACAGCATAACCGCGGCTTCCGCACGCGTGAGCTGCTTGTTCGGATAGAAGCCTCCGTCCGGCATACCGCTGACCCACGACGCGCCGGCCGCCTTGCCGACCTGCTCCGCAGCCCAGGACGGAATATATGCGCTGTCAGCAAATTGACTGATGCCGGTATCCGTCAGCACCATCGCTCCCAGCGTTTCCGCCGCGTTTACCAGCGTTTTCGCCGCCTCTGCCCGTGTAATTGGGTCTTCCGGACGGAAGTTTTCCTCGTCTCCGGTGAAAATGCCGCTGTCATAAACCGCCTGGACGATTTCTGCATACCATGCATGTTCCGGCACATCTTGGAATATGCCCTGGTACTCCTTCTGTTCCAGCCCAAAGGTGCGGGCGAGAAATGCCGCGAATTCCGCGCGCGTGACCTGCTGTTCCGGGCCGTATTCCGTATCGGATTTGCCGTTTACAATTTCTTTTTCATAAAGCGCGGCTACAGCGTCCTCCGCCCAATGGCCTTTGACATCTTCAAAGGGATGTCCTCCAGGTTCGGGCTGTCCGGACGGTTCTGCGGAAGGTGTTGCGCTTGGCTCTGGAGATGGCGTTGCAGTGACGCCTGCATATTTACCGTCAGACGGCTGTAAACCGCCGCCCCCTCCGCCGCCTCCGCCACTGGTTCCGCCTCCGGAACTCGCCTTTGCGGATAGCGCAAGCGGGTATAACTGGGAAAGATAAATAACGGACTTTCCGCCTTCCTTTTCAAGCGTTATCAGACCGCCGCTTTCGGATATTGGCCGATAGCCGGAACCGTCGTTATAATACACCTCCGCCGCACTGTAGGTGTTCAGCGTCAATTTAGCCGGAATGGACAACCGGACAGGCTGTGGGAAATCAATCTTTTTATTGGCGGAATATCCATCGATAGTTCCGTTAACCAACGCTGGAAGCGTAATGGAGAAATCCCAATTTTCCCCGGAAAAGACGGTTGCTTCCGCCACCTCCAGAGTTAAATCATCGCTGTTCAGCTTGATATACTGGCTGTTGATTTCCGGAATTCCTGCATCGTTGTAATTACTGTCAAACTGAATTGTATCGGTATTGACCAGCGCCATGTTCCCGAAAAGCTGGAAGTGGACCGGCTCACCGTTTACCTTAACCGTGTGTACCCCTTCTGGCAGGTAGACCTGCATTGGGATCGATTCAATATTTGTGCCGTAAATTTCTGTGACACCCTCATTATACGCGACCGACAGGTCCTCGACCTTAGTCTTGAAGGTATCTATCAGTTCCTGACTGCCTGCATACAGCTTTGAACCGCGCCGCAAAAGCAGATAGCTGATGTTTTCGTTTGTGTCGCGCTGCACATATGCCAAGCGGCCGTTCGAAGCATATTCTCCGAATGAATACCGGTCAACCGTGCCGCTCTCGTCACGATTCAGCAGGTAGTAGGCATCTTTCGCCTCTGGATTTCCATTGAAATTGACTTTGAACGCAGTCGCAATCCAACGGTCAGTGCCTGTATCCAGCCGCTCGGTTGTAATATTCGTTTTATCGGTCTGCTTCGTTGGATACAAAACGGTGTCAAACGTCTGGTAACCCGAATCGTATTTCTCAAAGTTCACAAATTTGGTACTGACACAGTTACGGATGTTTTCATTGCTGTAATAGCCATATCCGTCGTCCAACGTCGGTGTGACATCGCCGTTGTCGCGCGGGAGGTTCAGTTCCTCTGGGTCGAGCGGGACGATTTGCAGGTTCGCCGCCCCGACAAAATTGGTCCGCGCCTGTTTGGTCGCGGGATCTATTGTCAGTTTCGCATCCGCCAGTGTGTGCCATGCTTGGTTGTACTTATTTTTCTGTGCCATCGCGGCCCCGGTCAGCGGCTGCATATAATCCGAACAGATGAAGAACCCCATCGGCTTGATATAGGTGATGTCCCGGTTGTGCCGGAACAGGTTCGTCCCCCCCTGCTTGTTCGCGTCGGACCACGCCTCGAAGGTGTCGAATAGTGGGTTAATGACCATCTCCTCGTCACCCATCGCGTCGATTTCCTTGTCGTCCTGGCTATAGCCGCTTTCCGTGTTGTTGATTTCCACCGTATTGTGGGAAATACTTCTGAAGCGCTGCCAGTTAAAATGCGGGTGCGTATTGTCGTACGAGGTACAGCCGGTATCCGTCAGCAGGTAGTTTCCATATGCTTCTATCGTGAAGTGGATGCCTTCCCTGTGGGCATGGATGCCGCCGGCCTTATTGTCGTAAAACGCATGAACCGCATTTTTATCAAGAAACGCGCTCCTTGAAAAACCGACGTGGTTATCCGGATAGTACCAGGATGTCCAGTCAGGTTCCGTTCCTTCCTGTCCATTCGTGACAAAATATTTCATGTATGGGTCGTCAATGTTGTTGAGTATGGCTGAGATGGTACTATTGACCGTCCCAGAGCCGTTGTCTCCCCAGTCCTGAATCCGTCCGTTTGGCATAGTGATGTTCATCAGGAAAATCCCCAATTTCCGGAGCCGTTCCACATACCAGTCTGGAATTTCCCATCCATCCTGTTTTGCATAATCCATCAGGGTACTAAAACCACCGATGGAACCCGTTGCATAACCGAAGTCGGACTCAAAATAGGTGCCGTCCTCATGGGTCAGGTTGTTCATCAATATCAATACCCGTTCGTGCACCTTTTCCCGCCACATTTCGTGAGCCTTGAATTCCGGGAAGTTCAGCACAAGTGCATAATAGCCCTGCGTCGCATGCATGCCGTAGTTCATATTGGACGTAAAATTTTTGTCATCGTACATGTAATTGCCATTATAAAGCAAATGTTTCAGGAAACCCGTAGAAGCGCTCGGTGTCATCGACGGGGAATCCACCAAATTCAGATACGCAGCCGTGATTTTTGTGAGCTGGATTCCAATTTGTAAATCCTTGTACATGACCATTGGCCTCTTTTTCGCGAAGTCCAACACAAGCCGGATTCCATGATATGCGTATTTTTCATTGCCTGTGTAGAAGTACTCGTTAATCAGAGGAACAATAGGATAAAACCGCGCATGAACCTCAAAATTGCTGCCATAGTGTTTCCCATGGATAAATTCCTCTGGGAACGCGGAAGTGCCCGTGCAGAAGGTCATGTGGGACGTTGTGGACCACCGGATGGTGTCTTCGCTGAAATCCTGCGATGCCGCCTCCGCAACGACAATATCTTTTTTTCGCTCCGTTGTGTCCGCGTACGCATAAAAATGGATTTTCGCGTCGGTGACCTTATCATTTTTATTTATTAGGTCGGTGTACGGAAAACGGATAAACGTTTTGCAGGTTGTGTCGTCTGCAATTTCTCCGTGCCCGTCGTCCGCGTTATCCGAAACCTTTAATAACGCTTCTTTACCAAAATTTTCATTCGAATTGGCCCCCGCGCTGATATGCGCGTCATTGTTCGCGGTCACCATCACTTCCTGACCATTGATTTTCATCGTCAGATAAGGCGCGTATTCTGTATCCCTCGAGTAGATATATACACTGTCTGTTCCTTTCTTTCGGGAATAAAACAGAAAGCTTTGTTTTTTAGCGTTAACCTGGGCTTGTATGTCCACCGTGTACCATTCGGCTTCCGGCCCGATACCAAGCTCTGTAACAGGGTTTTCATCCCAATAGAATATGTTATCTATCCATAAGTTGACCTGCATGGTGTTGCGGGACCCTCCGGCGCTTGGGCGATCCATCTTCCGGTTGCGGTAATAGTCCCTGAGCAGCGTAGATGCCGCTTCATAGTTTCCTGCTTTCACCGCCAGTTCCACCGGCTCCAAATCCGGCGAATACGCATAGTTGATTTGCCCCTCCTGTGACCATGTCTGCGCTGCCTCGTCCCAGACGCCGAAGAAATATTCGTCGCTGTCGGCCATCGGGTCACATAGCTCCGGCAGGCCCTCGACATCCTCGGTGAATCCCCATGCCGGAACCGTCATCAGCCCCAGCAGAACAGACAGTGTTAAGACAACAGCCAAAACTCGATTTATTATTTTCATCTTTTCACCAACTTTTCGATATTTTTAGCCTACTGTCCCACTATCTGGGAG
>CABSKZ010000066.1 GCA_902478395.1 uncultured Eubacteriales bacterium
CCCCGCCGATAACGAATCCGCCCGCATTCGAAAAGGCGGACCGCACCAAATATTCCCCAACGGTCCGCGCGTCCTTGGCTGGCAATTTGCCATCCGCAAACAGGGTATCGGTGTCAAAAAATTCCGGCACCACAAACCGCGTCAGCAGCCAGTTGACCGTCCTGCCGTAAAGCACCGCCTCTTCGGTGAACTGTTTTCCAGTGACGACCGCCTGCTTGTTTCCCTGCACTGCGAGCAGATATTGGTTCTGCGCGGCGGCAGCCGTCAGAGCGCTCCCCAGCGCATAGTGCAGCTCGAAGCTTCCGGCCTCGTTATAGTGAAACGTCCAGTTTGCCGACACAATGTCGTGCTCAATGTGCTTGAGCGTCCCTTCAAAATCGTAAAACCGAATGTCCTCCATCAGTACACCGCCTCCACGTATTGATTGTCATACCGGCAAATGACGTTAACCGTCTCGCCCACGTTATAGTTGATAACCTCGACGTCGTTGCCGCCCTCCGCAAGCCAGAAATTGCTCAGGAAGGAATCTCCGGTCAGCGTGGTGATGATATCTGGATTTTTACTGCTCTCCACCCTGCGGTTCGGGATGTCGATGGTAATGACCTCGCCCGGGGTTGTGCTGCATTCCAATTGGATGTGCTGCCCCGTCGTGTGGTTCGTCACCACGATGCCGGTTTCCCCGTCTGCGGCGGCTGTTTCCGCGTCCGAATCCAGGCTGTAGATAGTAAAAATGGGCTCCGTTTTCACGTCGCCCATGTTGAAAATGTTTTGCCTGCTCGTCCGTTTTGAGAACATGCACGGCAGCGTAAAGCTGCCCTCGAGCAGCAGTTCCCGCTGGAACACCGGAATTTCCCGCGGTTCAAAATCGGTAAAAAACGGGTTGTCTGCCGTGAACTGCACAACGAACCGCGCAACGTTCGGCCCCCTGCGCTCTGGGTCGTCGAACGCCGTACAGCGGCAGGCGATTTTCCGCTTTTTGGAGCCGGAATGTATTTTCAGCTCGCCCGGATGATACAGCACCCGCGCCATCCGCGAAAGTTCCTCCTGCACCCCCTCTGTGCGGCACAAGTCGCCGCCGAGGGTGATGACGCGCGGCAGGTCTTTTTCCGCTATCGTCTCCTGCCCCGCCTGGCCGGCGTAGCTCACCACATTGAATTCCTTCTGCGGCGGCCCCAGCCCCGTCACCTCCGTCGTCCGGTAGACGGGCGCGTCCCCGCCGCCAAACTCAATGCTGCCATACGCGTTTTCAAACGTCATATGAAATAGCCGTTTCATTTTTAATAGCCTCCTCTCATTCGTTCTACCTGGGTAACCGCTTTCCATGCCGCAATCTGGTCCACGGTCCTGTCCTTTGCGGGGGATATGTTGAAGGTGTTTGTGTACGACGTGCTCGACACCGCCGCGCCGCCTGCCGGAACCCCCGCCATTGCGACGCTGACTGGGGTTAGGGTTGCCGCAAAATTCGCAACCTTATCGCGCAGTTCCGCCATCATATTGTCGATTTTCGTGATGAAAGCCTCTCCGAAATTCTCCGCCGCCACACTTCCGCTGGTGAAAAAGCCCTCTGGAATCTCCATTCCGGCCTCTTCTAATTTATCTTTCATATATTGGACGCTGTTGTCAATCGCCTCTTGTCCTTCCTTTTCATAGACAGAACCGCCCGTATTGGCCGAAAGTTCCTGGATTGCTTCCCAATCCCGTACATAGGCCTCCAAATCAGCGTCAGACGCGGAAAGCAGTGCTTCTGAATATTGTACCGCTTTATCAATCGGCATGTCCCGCACCAGTTTGAACAGGTCGTATGGGATATTCTCCTTCGCCTTGACTTGTTCCAGCAAATCCGCATAGTTTTCCAGTTCTTTTCTCTGCTGGCTCAGGTCAAGAACAATATCGGTATATTCAATATTCTCGCCATTTTCTCCCAGGCCCTTGAAAACCGTTTTTTTCTCAGAATAGAGCGAACCATAGTTTTTCATTTTGTCCGCAAACGACACCTGTGCTTTCTCCACCTCGGCCAGCTTGCTGGTAGCGTTTTTCACAATGTCGTTGTACATGGACTCAATGGTTTTCTTCTGGTCTTCAACCGCCTTTTTCTGATAATCATATATTTTCAGGGTATAATCGAACCATTCCTTTGTTCCGACCGCAAAATACTCATCGCGCAGCTTCTCCAGTCTTTCATAATATTGATCCTCGTTAATAATATCGAAATCGCGGAGAGATTGAATGTTGTCAAGGTTTTTCTTAAACGCGTCAACCGTTTCTTTGCTGTTTTCCTTGATGCCCTTTGCCATGCCCGCCATTATCATTGCGCCGACTTCGTCGCGCATGACTTTAGATGGGGAGGCGATTCCAAGCGCGTCCTCCGCGGTTTCCACAACCCCCTTCGCCATATCCTCCGTCTGTTTGTACAGCGTGCCCGTTTCGTCGTCCATGCCGATTTCCGCGCCGAGCATTAAATATCGGAAAATGCGTCTGGTTGCCTTGGAAGGGGATTTCTCTTCCAAACCCAATTCCAGTTTCTTTAAGACACCTTCTGCAATAGTCTGCGCTTTGGCGTATAAAATCGGTTCGTACTTTTCCATTTCTTCCAGCATAGGCGACATGGCGTTCCCCATAGCTTTACGCAAATCTTTCGGCAAAACGTCAAAAGACCCGACAATATTTTTTGCCGCAGTTTCCGTTTTTTCGCTCATCTGCCCGCCGTATAATTCCGTTTGACCGGCTAGGGTCAGGAAAACACCTAGCTGTTCTTTTTGCTCGTCAGACATGCTTGCCGTTAAACCGGACCAAATCTTCCGCATTCGATCCGAATGTTCCAAATTTTCGTCTTTAATCAACATCAGCTTATCTTCCTGAGAAGCGAGGCTGTTGGTATTGATGTCGTCAATATGGTCAGCATGGCGCTTATTCTCATCTTCTATAGATTGATGATACCGCCCCGTCTTTTGCTGCATAACATCTTGTAACCCGGACATTTCCGCATAGCCGTCAGCATATGCTGCGGTTATTTGTGCAAGCCCGTTGTTCACTGCGTCTAACTCTGCTTGTTTTTCTGCTATTGCTGCTGCGACATCATTTTTATATTGTTCTTCACTTAATTTTGTATTTTGTTGTAACAGAACCAATTTTGTTGTCAATTGCTCGCGGATGATTCTCTCCTGCTCCGCCGCCTGCTCCTGGGCGGTTTTAATCCAGCTTTGCGCATTAGCTTGATATTCAGCCAAAGAGACGTCATGGTTTTGCGCCACGGCCAACGCCTGCTGCATAATCGCGTTTGCCTTCATTTTTTCCGTATCGAGCTGCTGTTGGTTCAACGCGTCCAACTTTTCAAAATAGGTTTGCAGTTCCGCAATCTCACTTGCTGTGAGATTTCGCCGTTCCGCTGTTGCAGTCCGGCAAATGGTTGTGATTGCATTCTGAACACTTTGCATATTGTCCGACAAAGCCTGCTGCTCTTCTGACGAAGCGAATAACGTGTCATTAAACAGCCCCAGATAGGACTCCGCCTGCTGGATGCCGCTGTAAAAGTTCGATGCGGCCTGGCCTATCGTATCAAACGATTCCTTTATCCGTTCGCTTTCCTGCTTGGCCGAATTTGCAAAGTTTACAATTGCCCCAACAACCAGCGCGACAGCGGACAGAATGAGCATAACCGGAAATGCTGCGACAGCGGCGTTCCAAAGCAGCTGAGCCGCGGTTGAGAGAGCAATTTTGCCCGTCAATAGCCCCACCAGCACCTGGCTGGCGCTCAGCGTCTGTGCGAGCAGCACGGAGACATTGTTGCTTTGCAGCGTCGCCGCGCTGTAAGCGTTCAATGCAATCGTAGTCCCTTTCCAGGCGTTTACCAGCCCGTCGACGATTGTAACCGCTTTTTGCGCCGTTTCGATTGTGGCAACAGCCGTCCTGAATTTTTCTATGCCTGTCGCCGCCTTCTGTGTTTCCGCGTTGAGGGGCTTAAAAGACGCCTGCATTTTTGCCAGGCTGCTTTGCGTGTTTCGCGCCATATCGGCAAGCGATTTTTGCACGGCAGCAGTCATTTTTTCTGTTGCTGCCGAAATGGTCTGAAACCCAGCCTCGGCTGTTGCGCTCAGCTTTTTTAATTCGTTCTGAAATTCATCAGTATCCATCAGCACTTCAATTTGTATCGTTCCATCCTGTGCCATTTCTCCACCTCCGTATTGAAAAATGTATATAATAAACCCCGTCTGCGGCTTTCGCAGGCGGGGTTTACTGTCTTATATGAATTAATTTAATTTTTCACAAAGCCTTAAACTAATACCATCGCTTTTTAATATGCCATATAGTTGATATTTTTCCCCTTTTTTTAATTTAACCGGTCGATATCCATATGCATAGTGACACCGATATAAATTCCCATCTTCTCCCAAAACATTTACGAACGCTGGACCGAAAAGCTCATTTTCATATCTTTCCCAGCTTTGCACGGTACCGCGGAACTGAAACTTCGTACCGTCGTTCATTTCCGGCGCCTGATACATTGCATAATCTACTGGCTGAAATTCTTCCTTGTTGATATCAGTATCCCATACTTCATTTCTGTTTACCATGCGGAAATAAGTGGTTACACCACTATTATCAATCAAAATATAATAACCCCCGCACTCCTCGACATTGCTAAATTTGGATTTGCTTGAAAACGAATTGACCAGCTTCTGCATCTTTTCCTGCGCCGCTGCCTTGTCTAAAGACTCGTCCATCGCCAAAAAGGATGCTGTTATAATGCTTTTAATGAGTGGAACATCACGGTCAAGATTAAAGTAAACATATATATTTTGAATTCTGGTTTGTTCTATTAGTACACAGGTAATTTCCGCAGTTTCCTTTTTGCCGGAATCCCCTTCTTTTTCTATTGTAAATTTACAGTAATTGCCCTCCGAATCTATATCTTTATCAACTGTTATGTCCGATTGCAGCGTAACGTCCAGGTTGTTTTCCCGAATCGCTCTTTCATACCGGCTGTAGATGTCTGCTGCCACTTCCGGCACAGGCTGCGGCGTTGGCGTTGGCCTCGGCGTCGCCGTTTGCAGCTTGCTTTCTGTGTTCACCGCGCCTCCGCACCCCGAAAGCATCCCAACGACAAACACAACAGCCAATAATCCCGCTATGACCTTCTTTTTCATATTGTCCCCTCCAGATGTAAATTTTTACAGTCATTTACATGATAGCACCATATGCCCCACAGACACATCAAACAGTTGCGTGTTCTGAAACCGTGCGGCGCAAATGCGGGTGTATTGGCTTCACTGCAAATTGATCGTCTGTCTTAAAACCTCTTCGCCGAGCAGTTGGTTTGTAATTTCAAGTTCAACCGGGGTTGTTGTGTCCTGCAGCAAATAGCCAACCTTTAACACATAAGGGACATTCGGTTCCACATCGTTTAACTGCTGCTGGTCGTCGATATCCTCCGAAAGCACAAAACTGCTGCATTCAACGCCGTTCTGAAATGCCTTGTCTTCCACCGACATTGTAAATGAGCGTTTTTTTCCTCCGTAATGGACGAATTCATAAACAACAATCAACATCGGTTTTTCCTGGTATTCCTGTCCAACGGCGGTCCCCAGCACCTTCACCGCGCACCCGGCTTCCTCTTGGGCCAGCGCCGCGTCCGCCGCGTTTTTTCTCATGTTTTGCCGCGCTCCGGCAACGCCCGCCGCGGCCAGCATGAAGACCACCACCACTACGATTCCAATGTGTATCCGTTTCATTTATTTTTCTCCTTTCGTCCAGTTTACGCATTGGTTTAAAAAAATACACACCGGCCATTTTCTAACTCTCATACTGTCAATTCGCTGTTTCTCCCGCGCAGTCTGCCCATGGCCTTTACCGTTTCCCCGCTGTGGGAAAACGCCCTCAGCCGTTTCCGGTTTCCGAAGGTTTTCATCGCACCAAACGTGCGGATAAACGATGAAATCTGGTTTCATGTGCACAATCCCGCACCTGACGAGACTTCGTCAAATTACCTTTATTATACAATACATTTTCACTTATTGCAAGAGTTTGCCCGGCCGTTCACACATTTTGCTTTGCTCTATAACCTAGTCGCAGATGTCACTTGCCGGCAGATATGGCCATGAATTTATGAAATTACCACAAATGTAATATGGGGATATTCCTCATGAGTATCCTGAAAGACCTCCAGCATTGTTTTCACTGATTCATTAAGCTTCTCCGGAATGCTGTACAATCCGCGTATCTGCACAGTCAGCGGTGTTTCCGAAATATCATCCAAACAATCCCACAGGGCGCTCCAGTTCATTCCGTAATATTCCGGAAAACCAAACCGTTCCTTCAAAACCGTGTGCAGCTTCATCGGACTGTCACAACCTGTTAAATCCAGCACCAATGGATTCTCCGTTATCGGTTTATATGCGTAGTACGACTCATCGTGCTCCTTGCTCAGTTCTTCAAAATCCATTGTTATCCCTCCCGTGTAATTTCGATAAAGGTTTCATAGTGGTCGTACGTCACAAACACCACCCCGGCGTCAGATCACACGACACGCTCACGGCCGCGGTATCCGCTCTCGTAATTGATGTCCGCCTCGTGCCAGGCACAGTCCGGAAAGTCAGGCAGCTTTTATTTCTATTTAAATAGATACCTCTTGTTACCATCTTGCCCGGAAGCACGGTTCCTAAATTACCCTGTTTTGGCACCCACCCCTGCTTTTCCGCCTCCTGATAGGTCAAATAATATCCCGGCAACCTTCTTAAATACAATAAATACCGCGTCGGAGCAAACTCTATTCCGCCTCGCTTTTCTTAACAGAAAAGCTTCGCTTCTCCGTGGCTCCTCCTTCCTCCCAAAAAGCCTCCGCCCTTTTGGGAACCCTTTGGCCATCCCGACCGCGCATGGTAGCCTCTCCGGCACGCAGCGCCAACAGCGGTTCTAACTGGCAGCGGCAGTAAAATGCACCGGCCATTTCTCGTTGGCTTCTTCTTTGTCGATAACTTTCCCGTCCGCATCTCAACACTCCTGGCACGTTTTGGGGTCCTTCCGCGTCACCCATTGTATCCATTTCTTGCTCTTTCTGAACTTTTCTTTTATCATATCAAAAAATTCTTTCTGGTTCAAGCCCTGCACCTCTCTTTTGCTCATAAAAAATCATATTTAAGAACCCCGTCCCGCCCGCGTCTGCGGAGGTTCTATGCACTCCGCCGTTCCGCGAAAGCCCTTCAAACGGCGTCAAAAAAACGGCGGTTTGTAAAACCGCCGTTTCCTGTCTGTTTTCGTTCTGCCGCTCACAGCACGCCGCTCAAATCGCCGCCGTTTAAAAGTGCCTCTTCAATCTGTGAAAGCTTTTCCCGCTCATTTTCAGGCTTTGGCAGGGCATAGCGCCGTTTCATCTTCCGGTAGAAATCCTTTTGCCCTTTGTCCTTAATTTCCGCCAGATTCACCGAACGGTACTCCATAATTTTCACAATCATGTTCTCCCCGCCGAGGCTTTTGAACAGCGCCTTAAACTGCCACCAGTGAAGTTTCGCCGTCTGCAAATCGATTCCATACTGTGCCCAGAAGGCGCTGTAAATGTAGTCCGCGTCATGCGCAAAGCTGTATATCGCCTCGTGCGGCGCGGCTTTTTCCGCCCCGGCCTGCTCTGTGCTTTCCGGCGCGCCCGCATAAAAATTCTGTATCGCCGCCATGGTTTCCTGAAGCGTCGGCGGAATTTTTCCCGCCCCAAACACCAGTTCCAGCATGGAGGCGACCTTGCCGGCCATGTCCATTTGGTCGTCTAAGGCCAGCAGTTCGAACCGGATCCAGGTCTGAAAGTCCGTTCGGATGGGATATTCCCGCCCCGCCACAACGATTCCATCTGGCAGGCGGTCGGTCAGAATGTTCATTTTTTCGCCGTTTTGCGCGGCGCACGCTGTTTGGTGACGCTCTTGGACAGCTTCGCATCCAGTACGGATTTCTGCGCGTCAATCTGGGCAAGCGCCTCTTCAAACGCGCTGATGCAGCGAATGAGGTTTACCCGCTCGCCGAATATTTTTTTGTCCGTTCCCTCGCCGAATACGCTGTTGAAGAACCCAAAGACCGATTTGCACTGCCTCCGTATCGCCTCAGAGCCTTTCATGCTCCCCTCCGCGCTCTGTTTCTCCGCGTCCTTCGCTTCTTTGGCGACCTGTTCCACCGCGTTTTCAAACCGCTCCGCATTCTCCGCGTCAAAGATGTCGAATTCCAGCTCGACCCCGCCAACGCAAATTACGTTGTTTTCATCCATACCAAACGCCTCCTATTCCACAGAACCCGCTTCTGTAAATGTTTTTGTCGTTGTGTTGAACTCGCCTTCCACAAAATCGCCCACCGCGTTTAGGTTGCCGCTCACGGTAATCGCCTCGCCGCCTTCTCCCGAAATGGAAGATACCTCAACCGAAACGCGGAACTTCCGCGCCTTAAAGGTGTTTTCCTTGCTCGCGACCGGCTCAAACAGTTCGACGCGGACGTAATCCTTTTCCGCAGCCGCTCCCGTCAGCTGATTTCTGCCGACCTCGTACAGGCTCATAACCGCCTTTTCCGATTTAATCAGTTCCGAATCGAACGGGAATGTCGTCTCGTACGATTTCACGGTCGAAGACGCCGATTTGTCGTTGATGTAGATGGAGCTTTCCGACTGCGCCGAAGGCTCCTCGTCCAATGTGGTGAAGCCCGCGCCGCACAGCTCATAGGCCGCAGTGCCGCTGACGCCCGTGTCCAAATAGTCCGCCACCTGATACCGCATTACTTTTTCACTTGCCATGTTACATCTCTCCTTTTTGATGATAAATTAACCTGCATTGTATTTGATATTGCGCGCTGTCCGTCCCGCTCCGGTAGAGGTAGCCGGAGGACAGCGCCTCAATCCGCTCCGCTGTTTTGCCGCCGGACATCGCCGGCAGATTGCCCTTTCGCGTCTGCTCGCCGAGCCACGCCGCGAAGTCTTCATAAAACCCGTTGTTTTCCAAATTCTGCACGACCTCCGGCCCGTAGGCCTCGCAGCTTGTGAACACAAACTCGCACTGCCGCTCGCTGTCTCCGTTCACATACTGCGTCAGCACCTGCGCCGCCGGCACCGCGTCTATCGAATATTCCCCCGGCGCCGCGCCGAGGTAGTCCACCCGAATCCACCCGTCCGCCAGCGGCGGATAGGTGTAAATAAAGTTTCGTATGCTTTCTAATATTGTCATCGTCTCACTCCATCCCGCCGGCTTTGCAGCCCGCATTTTGGAACCGGCCCGCCGTTTGCAAGCAACCTCCGGCGCTGTTTGCCAACCGTTTGCCGCCGTTTACCTGCACGATGTCTGCCGCACATGCTCTGCCATTTCCGGTTCATATCGTTTTTCCGGCAGGCCGCCCGTACAAGCCCGCGCCGCTTTGCCCCGTCCGCCGGATAACCGCTCCCTCCAAAGGGGCCTACCGCGGCTGTTTCGCAGTACCGCCCGCCTCCTTTGCTACAGACCGGACGATTTCTCTTCCCCTGTCGAGCCACATGCGCTGTGTCCAATAGGGGCCCTGCACCGGCGAGCGGCCTCCGTCCTTTGCATAATATGCATCCGCGGCATACGGCGCGGTGTAGGAAACGGCATCCGCCTCCACCCGCACGCTGTCCGCCAGACTGCCGGTTTTCTGGGGGATATACGGCTCCGAAAGCCGCGCCACCTCCTCCGCCAACAGCCTTTGGCATCTGCCGCCCGGCTCCAGCCCCCGTTTTTTCAGGATTTTAGAGGCCGCGCCCAGCTTCACGCTGACCTTTGCGCTCATCCGCACCCGACCTCCCAGTGCCGCATGTCCGGGCTGCCATAGTCGCAAATGTCCACGCCCGTAATGGTCAGCGCGCTGTCAAACTGCTTCGAAAGCTCAGCCATTGTGCCGGAAAACGCGATTTCTCCCTTCGCAATCCGGTCGCCCGGACGCAGGGTGAAGCCTTCCGGCGCGTTTTTTTCCCATTCCACCGGCGGACGGTAGCCGTCCCGAAATGGAATCAGCACCGTTGCGGCGTCCGCGTTGTTCAGGCCCCCTGTCACCACATTCGCGGCCCTGGTTTCATCCCAAAACACGCCGCGCAGCACCGTTCGTTTATACTTTTCCACGTGCTCCGTTTTGTCCAGATACCGGTTGAACACTGTGCAGTCCGCATTCGTCACCATGCTAATCTACCCCCCTGTAGAGTGCGCCGCTGGAGGCGAGATATTTGCTGGTTATCAGGGAAAGCCGCTGCCCCTCCGTCAGCTCCGGCCCGCGGAAGGTACGCGAATAGCGCCCCGCCGTCTCGCTGGATATTTCCCCCGTCTCGCCGCTGTAGTACGCCTCCGCCAGCTCGCAGACGCAGCAATTCACCGCGTCCGGCTCCGCGCCGTCCAAAGCGCCTCCCGCCGCATAGGCAAGATATGCCCAAGCCCGCGCCGAAAGCCGGTTGAATGCCTCCGCGGAGGGAATGAGCACCCCCAGGTAGACCTGTGTATAATATTCGTAACTGATATCCTCCATATGAAAGCGCCTCCTCACTTCGCGTCCGGCTTCGGCGGCTTCTGTTTCGGCCCTTTCACCGGTTCCTTCCGCGTTTTTTTCGGCGGCGCCAGCCCAATTGTTCTGGCCATACGCCCATCGCCTTTCCGCCCACAAAACTTTCCGGCAATCCCCCAACGCCTTACCGTGGGCAAATAAGGCGCGTCGCGGGCGCTTGCCGCAGTTGTCTATGCCGCTTGTGCACGGCTTGCTTTTTCTACGCCTTCGCGCTCAGGTAAATCCCCGCGGCCTTGTTTTCGTAGACGTCGTTCAGCCCGTAAATGCGGTAGCCAAATTTGTAAGCGTCCGCGTCCGGATTGGCGTCCGGCAGGATGACCTTCGGCGCCTGGTGCTTGGTAATTTGCAGCAGCGCGGGTTTATGGATAACCATAAAGTTGATGTCCTTCCCCGCTTCGGCCTTCGCGTATCCGCCGTCTGTTTCGCCTGTGGTTTTGCCGTCCTTCAAATCGATTGCGGTGTAGAAACGCCCCTGCGGAACGGTAACCACCGCCGCGAAACGGTTCAGCACCTCTTTGGAGGTGGTCGTGTCCACCGCGTCGATTAAGTCGAGCAACGTCGGCGTGAGGAACAGGTAACGCTCCTCTTCCGGAACCTCGTCCTCATCCATGGTCGATTTTGCCGTACGCAGCGCCTTCAGCACGTCCCCGCCAGTCGCGTAGGTGGCGGCTGTGGCTTTGGAAATACCGGTGGTTCCCGCATATTGCGCAAACCGCACCGCATCGATTTCCGGCACCACCTTTGCGCGGATGAATTCGCCCGCCAGCGTGCCGAACGCGACGCCCGCAGTCTCTTCGTCGTCCATGGCGTCC
>CABSKZ010000067.1 GCA_902478395.1 uncultured Eubacteriales bacterium
GTATTGATGCGGTCCTCAATCAATTCCTTGAAAATGCCGGACAGTTCGTCAAAGGATTCGGAGGATTCCGTCAGCTTGTCCGTCAGGATTTCCCGTGCGCGTTCGGAGGGATTGTTCCGAGCCGGAAGGCCGGGCGTCTGTGCGACCTGCCCGAACCGGGACAGGACGGAATCCGGCAGCAGGAACAGGAGGACGGCTGCTATCATGATATAATAATAGGTGAGAATTGTGTTCGCGGAAGAATTCAAGTAAATCATGCTCGCCGCATTGGTAACTAGGAACCCGGCCGCAACGCCCCATTTCCCATAGCGCCGCAGCAGTCCCGACGCAAACGCGGAAAGTGCGTAGACACCGATGACCTGTGCGGGAAGCACATCTCCAACACTGGCGACCAGCCCCAGCACGACCCCCGCCGCTGTCGACACGGAAAAGCCGCAGGTAAGGGATAGCACCATAATAATAGAGATGGACAGAACATGGGCCGCTCCCTCCATATGGGGGATGGCGGAAATACTGCACAGGGCAGCTCCGCTGAGCAAGACGAGGCTGATGATTTCACTGCTTTCAAATACCCGGCGTTTGCCGAGGCCGCGTATCAGCTGGATTGCCCTATCAAACGCAAAAAAGGAGAAAAAGGTAATCAGCCCTTCAAGCAAAAGCATCATGCAGTCATATAACAAAAAGCCATTGAACAGGACATATATCAGTCCATTTGCCACCAGAGCGAGGCTGCCAATCAGGCCATAGAGCCATTTGTGCTTGGAAAGCTCCTTATTCATCAGCAGGGAGAATGCCGCCACAATGACAATGGAACCAACATATTTCAGGCTGACCAACCCGAAGCCGCCAAGCAGAACGCCGAGGCAGGCCGCCACGATGCCATACACCTTTTTTTGCGCTGGAAAGGAGGCTGAAAAGTATGCCAGTCCAAAAGGAGAAAGCGCGCCGAACAGCAGAATTCGGTTTAAAAGGAAGGACAGGACGTATTCAACCAGTTCATATACATCCACGCGGGAGAACCGCGCAAAGAGGCTTTCCTTCTTTTCTGGCAGTGGTAGTCTGTGGTACGGATTCATTTCATTGTTTGTCATCAGTAGACCTCCTAAAATCTTTCGTGCCCCCATTATATACCAAAACTTTTACAAAATCTGTCAGAATTTGCCGGGGGAAATAGAAAACATTTTGACAGTCTGCGACAGAATTATTTGTTTTTGACCGTTTTTATGGAAAACCTGCGCCGGATTTAGGGGATTCTTTGTCGAAGAAGGGAAAGCGGGTGAAAGTTTTGTCGAACGTTTTTTGGTATGATTTCCAATTTTTCTGCATAAACTGAATAGTTCGGTGTTTTGGCAAGCTGTAATTTGTGTTATGGCTTGCTTCCGTTTTTCGTTCCGACGAGGGCTTTGAAGCCCCCTGTTTCCATCGCATATGCAGCGGCAATGTTAAGCGCGGACAGCGGCATAGGCCCTGATAGCAAAGCTTTTAAACGCCGTACGCCGTGAAATGCGCAGAAGCAAAAAATCTTTTTGTAAACAAAAAAATTGCTGATACAGAATAAAAAAGGTTTTATTTGAAGGGAAATTATGTTATACTAATACCAATCATGATATCATGAAGAGTTAGAGTGCGGCGCGGCCGTTGTTTACTGGTAACGATATGGGGAGTGGACACGATGAAGGAAAAAATATACACCATTCCGCTTACCGACGCGTTTGCGGAGGATTCGGAATGTCCGTTCTGCGTGTTGGAACGGAAACTGGAAGAGGAAGCGGTCGAATACGCGCTTGGCGCGTCCATGATGGAACCGGACAGCCGCGTGATATCCAACGAAAAAGGGTTTTGCAGACGCCATTTTAACATGATGGGAAATTTATCAAAGGCCCTGCCGCTCGGGTTGGTGCTGGACACGCATTTGGACCATGTGGTAAAGCAGTTGGAAGCTGCTGCGCAGACACAATCGGCTAGAGGAATGTTTAAAAAGTCAAATTCAGCGCGGGAAGAAATGCTTTCTGTTTTAAATAAAGTGAACGAATCCTGCGCTATCTGCGATAAAATCAATGGGACGCTTTCAAAGTTTGCACAGACATTTTGGATGATGCTGGCCGCGGAGGATGATTTCCGGGAGAAAGTGCTTGCGGGAAAAGGATTTTGTCTGCCGCACTTTGCGCTGCTGCTGGAAACTGCGCCGATGGAGCTTTCAGGCAGTAAGCTGGAACGGATTACGGGCGAGGTTGCAAGGATGGAACTGGACAACCTAAAGCGGGTGGGGGAAGACGTTAACTGGTTCACGAAAAAGTTTGATTACAGGAATCAGGACGCGCCGTGGAAAACCTCAAAGGACGCACTGCCAAGAACCATGGAAAAGCTGGCGAAATTCCAGCCATAATACATACTGGAGGTGTTCCCGTGGGAACTGTAATTGGAATAACGGGCGGTTCGGGCTGCGGGAAGTCATTGGTGAGCAGTTTTTTGGCGGAGCAGGGGGCGCTGGTAATCGATGCGGATAAGATTGCGCGTGAGGTCGTAGAACCGGGCCAACCGGCGCTCGCAGAGCTGAAGGAGGCGTTTGGAAGCGGTATTTTGCTGCCGGACGGAACCCTGAACCGGAAGCGGCTTGGTGATATTGTGTTTTCCAACAGTGAAAAGCTACATATTTTGAACTGTATTACGCATAAATATATTAAAAAAGAAATTGAAAACCGGGCGGAGCATGCCGGACAGGCATTGACCGTCATTGATGCGCCTCTGTTGTTTGAAACTGGACTGGACCGGCTATGCGGTGCAACCATAGCGGTTTTGTCTGCATGGGAAATGCGCGTCCGGCGGATTATGGAGCGCGACGCACTTACAAGGGAGCAGGCGGAAAAGCGCATTGCGGCACAGCCGGAGGATGCTTTTTACCGCGCCCGGGCCGATTATGTCCTGTCAAATCTCGGTGCTCCGGAACAGGTCCGTTTGGAAAGCTTGGCATTACTGAATAAAATTCTGCGAGGGGCAAATGGTGTTTAAGGCAATCAAACTCAAAAAAATTTTAATAGTCATTGCCGCCGTTGTGCTTCTGCTCAATGCCGGAAATGTTTTGCGCCTGTTTTATCCCGCGAAATATGTGGATTATATTAAAAAATATGCCGCGGCGTATGATGTTGACCCGTATCTGGTCATGAGTGTCATCAAGGCGGAGTCCAACTATGAGCATGAGGCGGTGTCGCACAAAAACGCAACCGGATTGATGCAGATTACCGAGCCGACTGCGGGATGGATTGCAGAAATGCTCCAGCTTGATGACTTTACCTATGAGCAGGTGACGGAGCCGGAAATGAATATCCGTATGGGCTGTTACTATATCGATTACCTGATGGAAATGTACGGAGGCAATGTCAAATGTGCGCTTGCAGCTTACAACGCCGGACTCAGCAATGTGGACAAATGGCTGGAGAATAGGGAATATTCTAAGGACGGCGTCAATTTGAGCAGCGTACCGTTTCCGGAAACGGAGCGGTATATCGATAAGGTGTTGAATGCACAGAAAATGTACCGGCTGCTATACCGGGTGAAGGGCGGCAGAATGGTATGAAATATGTCAGATACATTGTGGCGGCAGTTCTTTTGATTTTAATTGTCACCGGAGTTTCCGTGCAGCAGGCGAAATCCTCGGAAACGGCGTATTTGCTGGATACCATCATACAGGTAACAGCCTATGGAGTAGGAAAGAGTGAGGCTGTGCGCGCGGCAGTCAGCCGCATTGAAGAAATTGACGCGACATTCAGTGCATACCGGGAGGGTAGCGAGATTGATAAGATCAACAGCGCCCCGGCAGGAACGCCGGTGCAGGTTTCTGAAGAGGTATACGGCCTCATCCGGCGCGCAAACCACTTTTCGGAGCTGACCGGCGGTGCATTTGATATTACTGTCAAGCCGCTGGTGGACTTGTGGGGCATTGGTACGGACCATGCCCGTGTCCCAGCGCCGGAAGAAATCCAAAATGCGTTAGCGACTGTTGGTTACCAATATATGGAGCTGAACGACGCGGCCCGCACTGTTACTTTGCAGAAGAATGGCATGGGGCTGGACCTGGGGGCGATTGCAAAGGGCTACGCCTCTGACGAGGCGGTGCGTGTGCTAAAAGAACACGGGGTTAAAAACGCCTATCTGGATTTAGGCGGCAACATTGCGACCATTGGCGGCAAGCCACAGGCGCTTGGTGAGATTCTGACAGGCAAAGGGCTGCGGAGGAATTTCACTGTTGGTATCCAAAACCCGGACGGCGCGCGCGGAGAAATTGCGGAAACCGTAGAAATGCCGCTGTCAGGCGGGTTTGTTGTAACCTCTGGCGACTACGAAAGGTTCTTCGAGCAGGACGGCGTGCGCTACCACCATATTCTTGACCCGCGCACAGGGTATCCCGCGCGAAGCGGATTGCGTTCCGCTACAGTGGTGCGCGGGAACGGAGCGGAAGCAGATGCGCTGGCAACCTCAGTTTTTATTTTGGGGCGCGAAGGTGCACAAATTACAGAAGACAGCAGCGAGGTCATATTGCTGCCGGAAGGGTGAAATAAAGTGAGCAAACCAAAGTTTTTAATACTGGATGCGAACAGCATTATCAACCGTGCGTTTTATGGAGTACGTATCCTCTCCACAAAGGACGGGACCTATACGAACGCGGTATTTGGATTTTTGAATATCCTGTTTAAATATACGGAGGAGATTAAACCGGATTATATCGCTGCGGCGTTTGATCTGAAAGCCCCTACCTTCCGCCACAAGATGTTTGACGGCTACAAGGCGACTCGAAAGGCTATGCCGGAGGAGCTTGTGCCGCAAGTGCCCCTCATGAAAGAGGTGCTGCGCGCGATGAACATCACGATTCTGGAGCAGGAGGGCTTCGAGGCGGACGACATCATCGGCACGGTTTCTCAAAAGTGTGAGGAGCAGGGATTGGAATGCGACATTCTGACCGGCGACAAGGATGATTTGCAGCTTGCGTCAACAGATACTAAAATCTATCTCGTTACAACGCGCATGGGAAACACTAGTACGGAAATATATGACGCGGACAAGGTGATGGAACGCTACGGTGTCACTCCGCGCGAATTTATTGACGTAAAGGCAATTATGGGCGATTCCTCGGACAACATCCCAGGCGTGAAGGGAATCGGGGAGAAGGGCGCGCTGGCGCTGATTACGAAATTTCATGATTTGGATACCGTATACGGCCAACTGGACGACCCGTCGATTACAAAATCGGTGCGGGCGAAGCTGGAAGAGGGAAAAGAAACCGCCTTTTTATCGCGGACGCTCGCGACGATTGACCGCGCTGTTCCAATTTCCCTTGCGCTTTCTGAAGCAGCGGTTCGGCCTTATAATATGCCGGAACTGACAGAGCTGTTCAAGCGGCTGGAGTTCCGCTCCTTCTTAAAGCGGCTGCCGCAAATAGGCGGCGGAGACGGCGGCCAAACGCCGGAAATAGCCAAAGAACGGGAATTTGAAGACGGAGAATACCTGACACTGGAGGACGCCGCGGAACTTGCGGACAAGCTATCCGGTGAGGTAGTTTATTATCTGATGGACACAAAAGCGGAAACCGTTTCGTTTACAGCCGGAGGCCCGAAGGTCTATACGGCGAAGCTGGCGGAAAACACGCTTCCCACTTTCAAAGCATTTTTTGAAGATGGGGCGCAGAATAAGGTCACGCACGATTTGCGCGATGACATTGTGTACCTGCACCAAAAGGGGATAGGTGTAAAGGGGGTACGGTTCGATACGGCTATCGGCGCATATCTGCTTGAGCCATCCCGCAAGAATTATGAGATTGCGGACATCTACTACGATTTTCTCGGCGTCAGTTTGGGGGAGTCAGGCGGAGAAAACACCCAGATTTCGCTGGACATGCTGGACAGCGGCAATGCCAGCACCTTTCCGCGGCATACGCTGGCACTTGCGGCGCTTGCAAAACATGAGCAGGAACGGCTGGACGAGCTGGGCGAACATGATTTGTTTTATAAAATCGAAATGCCGCTGGTATACGTGCTGGCTTCTATGCAGATTCTCGGCTTCAAGGTGGACCGCGAAAAGCTGAAGGAATTCGGAGAGGGCTTGTCGGACAGCCTGGAACTGCTGACTAAGGATATTTACGAACTGGCGGGCGGGGAATTCAATATCAATTCCACCAAACAGCTTGGGACGGTACTGTTTGACGATCTCGGCCTGCCGCCGGTAAAAAAGACGAAAACAGGTTATTCCACCAATGTCGAGGTGCTCGAAAAGCTGATGGACAAGCATCCGATTATTGAAAAAATCGTGGATTACCGGCAGCTCAGCAAATTGAAATCGACCTATGTGGATGGCCTGATGGGTGTCATTGAGCCGGGGACGGACAAAATCCATTCCAGTTTTAACCAGACAGTAACGGTGACGGGCCGCATCAGTTCCACCGAACCGAACTTGCAGAACATTCCAGTCCGCACGCCGCTGGGCAGCCAGATGCGCAAAATGTTCGTCGCGCAAAATGATGATTTTGTGCTTGTAGATGCGGATTACTCGCAGATTGAACTGCGCGTGCTGGCCCATATCGCGGATGACGCGCATATGATAGAAGCATTCCGGGAGGGATACGACATTCACGCGAGTACAGCGGCGAAGGTGTTCGGCGTCCAACAGGAGGACGTCACGCCTGCCATGCGGAGCGCGGCGAAGGCAATCAACTTTGGGCTAGTATACGGGATGGGGGAATTCTCTCTCGCACAGGATTTGAAAATCAGTGTCAAATCGGCGAAGGAATACATCAACGACTATCTGGGAAGCTATCCGAATGTTCAGAAATATATGAAAGATACAGTGGACTTCGCGAAGAAAAACGGGTACGTTGCAACCATGTTCGGCAGACGGCGGATGATTCCGGAAATTCAGTCGAAGAACTACCAGCTCCGTTCCTTCGGGGAGCGTGTTGCGCTCAATACGCCGATTCAAGGCAGCGCGGCAGATATCATCAAACTGGCAATGGTGCATGTATATGAGCGGATCGAGAAATTGAAGCTGCGTTCGCGGCTGATTTTGCAGGTTCACGATGAGCTGATTGTCGAGGCGTATAAGGACGAGGTAGATGCAGTGAAACAACTCCTGAAGGACGAAATGGAGCATGTGTGCGACCTGAAAGCACCGCTCAAGGTGGATATGAACGTCGGAAGAAGTTGGTACGACACGAAATAGGGAACTGGCTGCGGAGAAAGGGGGTGTCCGGGTGTCGTTTTCTCAGGATGTGAAAAATGAGCTCTGTCATTTGCCGCTGCAAAAAACATGCTGCATGAAGGCGGAACTGGCGGGGCTTCTCTCCTTCTGCGGGAAAATGGTAACAGAGCAGGGAGGAGCGGCGCTGCGTCTCCGTACGGAGAATGCGGCGGTGGCCCGGCGGCTCTATTCCCTGCTGAAACAGCTTTACCGCGTCCGGCTGGATATTGTGCCGGGAAAGCATACCGGAGGAGCGACGGCCTTCACCATGAAGCTGACGGACGAAAACCATTTGAATCAGATACTTGGCAGGCTTGGTTTGATGCAGGGCAGGCTGGTCCGGTTCGGAATCGACCCGTTTCTGGTGCAGGAGGAATGCTGTGCGCGGTCCTATCTGCGCGGCGCTTTTTTGGGCGGGGGTTCTGTCAGTTCGCCGGAGCGGAGCTATCATTTTGAGATAGAAACACACTATTATGGGCTGAGCGGGGCCCTCATGGCCTTAATGACGGATATGGAAATCCCTGTCGGGAGGGTGGTCCGCAAATCCAGCTATGTGACATATATTAAGGACAGTGAGGTCATTGGTGATGTGCTCGCGCTGATGGGTGCGACCGACTCAATGATGGAGCTGTTGAATGTGAAAATCGTAAAAGACGTGAAGAATACGGTGAATCGGCGGGTAAACTGTGAGACGGCAAATTTAACGAAAACGGCGAACGCCGCTGTCCAGCAAATTCGCTGTATTGAAAAAATTTTTGAAAAAGAAGGAAAGAGCGCACTGCCGGACGGCCTGCGTGAACTGGCCGAGCTACGGCTGGAGAACCCGGAGGCGAGCCTCGCGGAGCTGGGGGAAATGCTTACGCCGCCCATCAGCAAATCCGGCGTGAACCACCGCTTAAAAAAGCTGATGCGGATGGCCGAGGAGTTATAATCCCCGCTGGTATATCTCTACCTCGATAGGCGGTCGGGTTCCTATTTTTCAGCATGCGGCGGGCATAGATTCCTCCCGCGCCGCGAGGAGGAAACGCAGCTAAGGAAGGTTTTTACTTTAAACGGCACGCGTGCCGCACAAATTTTCTTCCATGAAATCTTGTTAAAAAAGGAGCGAAGGCGATGAAACAGGTCGGCCGGGTCGTAGAGGTCCGAGACGGGACGGCGTACGTGCTGGTGCGCCGCGCTTCTGCGTGCGGGGAAAACTGCGCGCATTGCAAGGGCGGCTGTGCGCCGACCAATTTGCGGGCAAGCGCAGCAAATACGGCGGCCGCGGCCGTGGGCGATATGGGGACGGTTGAAACGGCAGATGGAGCCGTTTTGAGAAGTGCCGCGCTGGTATACGTCATGCCGCTGGTGGTGATGCTGGCGTGTTATCTGATAGCGGACGTATTGGCGCATATCACCGCGGTGAGTATTATCGTTTCGATAATCGGCCTTGCGGGAAGTTTTTTTATCCTGCGTGCAGTTGATAAACGGATGGCCCCGAAGCCGGAGATAACTGCGGTTATCGGGCGCGAGACAGAACAGACAGGGAAGTGATACCATGGCATTGGACGGATTGGCGGTAGCCGCACTGGCCCGCGAATTTCAGGAAAAGCTGATTGATAAACGAATCGATAAAATATCCCAGCCAGAGCATGATGAGTTGCTAATCACGCTGCATGGCTTTAGCGGGAGCTGCCGGTTGTTGCTGAGCGCGAACGCGAATGTGGCGCGCGCCAGCTTGACGGGAGCGGGAAAAAAGAATCCGGCGCAGGCCCCTTTGTTTTGTATGCTGCTGCGAAAGCACATCGGGAGCGGCAGGATAACGGGTGTTTCGCAGCCGGGGCTGGAGCGTGTGCTGGAATTTGCTGTGGAGACCCGCAGCGAATTAGGAGATTTGGTCACAAAAACGCTGGTGATTGAGATGATGGGACGCCATTCCAACATTATGCTACTTGACGAGAACCGAAAAATATTGGACAGCATCAAGCGGGTCGATTTTTCGGTCAGCACGGTGCGGCAGGTGTTGCCGGGGCTTGCGTATGAATATCCGCCAGGGCAGGGCAAACAAGACCCGCTCGTCTGCGACGTGAACGCGTTTTTGGAAATCTTAAAAACTGCAGGAGAGGGGGAACGGCTGGATAGCTTCATCCTCCATTCGTTCACGGGAGTAAGCCCGCTGATTGCGCGGGAAATCGCGTGCAGGGCCACCGGGATAGCGGATAAAAATATAGGAGAACTGGAATTCGGGCAGCTTCTGGATGTGGCGACGGAGCTGTACCGGATGTTTACCGACGTGCGGGAGGGACGGTTCAGCCCATGCTTTTTGCAAAACCGAGAGACGAAAAAGCTAATGGAATTCAGTGCGGTTGCCATCACGCAATATGGTGAGCTGGCGGAGGTCACCCAGTGCAGTTCCATGGCGGAGATGATTGACGGCTTCTATGCCGAGCGGGACCGCAAGGAGCATATGGCGCACCGGAGCGCGCATCTGGTCAAGCTGGTTTCCAACCATATTGAGCGCTGTGCGAAAAAGCTGGAATTGCAGCGGCGGGAGCTGGGCGATACTGAAAAGATGGGGAAATGGCAGCAATACGGCGAACTGATAACCGCAAATTTATACCGTATCGAGCGGGGGATGACACAGATACAGGTAGAAAATTACTATGAAGATGGGGCGCCTGCCGTCACGATTACGCTCGACGATACCGTTTCCCCCTCACAGAATGCCCAGCGGTATTTTAAAAAGTATAGTAAGGCAAAATCCGCACGGCGGTATTTGACGGAGCAAATTTGCATGGCGGAGGAAGAACTTGCTTACCTGGGAACGGTGGAGGAGGAGCTGGCGCAAGCTGAAACGGAAGAGGACCTTGCCGAAATCGCGGACGAATTGGCGGAGCAGGGCTATATTCGCAGGAATACGAAGGAAAAGCGCAGAAAACAGGCGGTTTCTCAGCCAATGGAGTTCGTGACGTCCGATGGATTTACGGTCTTGGCGGGAAGAAATAACAAGCAAAATGACTACCTGACTATCAAGACGGGGCGGAACAATGACCTGTGGTTCCACACAAAAAATATTCCTGGTTCTCATGTGCTGTTGAAATACCAGCATGAAAAAGCGTTTACTGACAGGACCATTCTGGAAGCGGCGCAGATAGCGGCCTATTTTTCCAAGGCGCGCCATTCTTCAAATGTTCCGGTGGATTATACTGCTGTCAAAAATGTAAAGAAGCCCTCCGGCGCAAAGCCTGGTTTTGTGATTTACACCGAAGGACGGACGGCTTACGTGACGCCGCCGGAGTCGATAGGGGAGCAATAGCAAAAAAATTCATTTTTTCACAAAAAAACTCTTTACAAATTGTTCACATTGTGCTAAAATACTTTTTGTCGTTCCGATTACTAGGCTTTTGGCGTCGCCTCGATTTGACCATTTGCTTGGGGTCTGGAGAATATTTTAAAAGGAGGATTTCATCATGAGAACTGAAGTAAAACAGGAAATTATCGCAAAATACAAACTGCATGAGAAGGACACAGGTTCACCGGAGGTTCAGATAGCGATTTTAACAGAGCGCATCAACCACCTGAATGAACATTTAAAGATGTTTAAGAAGGACCACCATTCCAGACGCGGCCTTTTGAAAATGGTCGGCCAGCGCCGCGGTCTGCTCAACTATCTGATGAAGATTGATATTGAGAGATACCGTGCGATTATTGCAAAATTGAATTTGCGCAAATAAGCTTTTGCTTTTTTACCATAAAAGGTGCCACGTTACTGCCTTGCCGCTGACGTGGTACTTTTTTTGCCTATTGTGTGCGATTTGTAATATTGAACAATTCCCGCCCTGCGATATTGGTTACTTTTTTGTCAATTTTTCTGGGGCGTGGGGTTTCCATTTTTCAATTAGTATGGTATAATATAAACACTTAGTGAATCCGAGTGAAGCGAAGGATGAACTTAGTGA
>CABSKZ010000068.1 GCA_902478395.1 uncultured Eubacteriales bacterium
AAGTAAAGTAAACTATGGCTATAATGAATCACATGAATTCCATTTAAGAAAGGAGTGTTTATGGTATGCAGGATACAATCCTCGAAATGAACGGTATCGACAAGCGGTTTTCCGGCGTACACGCATTAAAGTCCGTCCATTTTGACTTAAAGGCCGGCGAGGTCCATGCGCTGATGGGCGAAAACGGGGCGGGAAAATCTACATTGATGAAGGTCCTCACCGGGATTCATACCATGGACGCCGGCGAAATTAAGCTTTTTGGACAGCCGGTGAGCTTCAGTGATATTTCCCAGTCCCAGCAGGCCGGCATCAGCATGATTCATCAGGAACTGAACATGATGAACCATCTTACGGTGGCACAGAACATTTACATTGGAAGGGAACCTCTTATCAATAATCTTTATATTGATGACAAACAGATGGAGGAGGACGCAGCGGCACTCTTCGAACGTATCGGCGTAAAAATTGACCCCTCTGTTGTTCTGGGAACCCTGACCGTTGGGAAGCAGCAGATGGTGGAAATTGCCAAGGCCATTTCCCACAACTCCAAGCTCCTGATTTTGGATGAACCGACCGCTGCTCTGACACAAACGGAAGTGGAGGAGCTGTTTAAAATCATGAACGACCTCAGGGAAAAAGGAATCGGCATGATTTATATTTCCCACCGGATGGATGAAATTAACCGGATTTCCGACCGGGTAACCGTCATGCGGGACGGCGAATATGTGGGGACATTGATTACCAAGGATACGACCAAGGATGAAATTGTTAAAATGATGGTAGGCCGGGTGGTTTACGGTGAACAGAAAGCGGCCAGCACAGTTCCTCCGGACGCACCCGTGGTTCTCGAAGTAAAAAACCTTTGCAGTGGAAATGTGATTAAGGACGTTAGCTTTCAGCTCCGAAAAGGTGAAATTTTAGGCTTCTCCGGATTGATGGGTGCCGGACGCACCGAGGTGGCGCGCGCAATATTCGGCGCCGACCCATATGACAGCGGTGAAATTTTTGTAAACGGCAAAAAGGTTACCATTTCAGACCCCAGCGCCGCCGTAAAACAGGGCATTTGTTACCTCTCCGAGGACCGTAAGCGGTATGGTCTGCTCCTGATAAAGTCGATTTCTGAAAACACGGCTTTAAGTTCCCTTGACGATTTTATCCACTTTGGATGGATTAACGACGGGGAAATCGAAGAGGCCTCGCGTGCGGTCAACCAGAAGCTCCGCACCAAAACGCCGTCGATGCAGCAGCTGCTGAAAAACCTCTCCGGCGGGAATCAGCAGAAGGTCATTATCGCACGGTGGCTAATGAAGGATTCGGACATTTTTATCTTCGACGAGCCGACCCGCGGAATCGACATCGGCGCAAAAAGCGAAATGTATGAACTGATGGAGGAGCTTGCCCAGCAGGGCAAAGCCATCATTATGATTTCTTCCGAGCTCTCAGAAATCCAGCGTCTCAGCGACAGGGTCATCGTCATGTGCGAAGGGCGCATCACCAAGGAGCTTGATATCAGCGAGGCTACACAGGAAGAAATTATGAAATATGCTACAATGAGGGAGGAAAACAATGAATAAGCATGCAAATACGGAAACCATGCCTCTTAGCTTTTCCAGAAGGATGAGAAGAAATGGCGTGAAACTACGCACCTTGATGTTCACCAAAGGAAAACAGAACTTTATTATTCTGGCCTCCCTGATTGGGCTGATGCTGGTATTCGCGCTGTTAAATCCCAATTTTCTAACACAGTACAACATTCTGAGTATGGCGCAGTCCCTTGCCCCTTATGCGATTCTGAGCCTCGGCGTTACCTTTGTAATTGCCACGGGCGGCATTGACCTGTCCATCGGCACCGTCTGTATCGCCTCTGCCGTCGTCGCCGGAAAGCTGTATATGGAGGGAATGCCTCTTTGGCTGACCATCCCTGTCATGATAGCTATCGGCACCTTGTTTGGCTATATCAACGGACTTTTGATAGCAAAGCTGAAACTGCCCGCCTTCATCGCCACACTGGGCACCATGATGTTCGCACGCGGTCTGAGCGCTATTGTCGTGACCATACCCAACATCTTTTTTCCAAGCGGAACATGGTTTAATTCGGTGTTTTCCAACGCCAACGGCGTTCCCACCGGGCTGTTCTGGGTGATTGGCTTTGCCGCCCTCTGTATGTATCTGATGTACAAATGCAAAATCGGCCGTTATATTCTATCTATCGGCAGCAACGAAGAGGCCACTCGGCTTTCCGGTGTAAAGACGGACACCTATAAAATCATTGCTTATACCATTAGCGGCATCGGCGCGGGAATCGCGGCCATCTTCTGGGCGGCCTCATTTGCCACGGTAGCAGCCGCAACCGGCAACGGCATGGAGCTTGACGCAATTGCGGGCGTATACATCGGCGGCACGAGCGCGGCCGGCGGCGTGGCTTCCATCAGCGGCTCTGTCATCGGTTCCCTGATGCTGGTGGTAATCCGAAGCGGACTGAACTTCGTACTCTCCCGCTTCTCTCTGAACTTAAACTCCACCTATGTCACATTTGTACTGACTGGCATTATCGTTGTGGTCGCTGTATTGATGGATGTTATTAAGAATAAAAATGCCAGTAAGGTGAAAATACTAAGTAAAAAAGACCTTGTAAAAAGAGATGCGAAAGAGCGCATTGAAGAACTCAACACCGAGCTGGATTATGTGATATCGGATAAAACTATGAATCCTTCGGAACGGGAACAGAAAATAAGCAAGCTGAAAAAGGAAATTGCAGAAATTAAGGTATCTGTGAAAAGCCAATTGGCCAAACTGTAGAGGTAGACATTAGAGAGTGAAAAACCATATGGTTTTGATAAAACCTACGTTAACGCCTGCAAATATAGCAGGATATGACCGTGCATTTATCTTATCTTTCTAAAATCTACTCTGTGAAACACGAGACATGTGTTTCGGAAAATCTTTGATTTTCCGGAGCATATGGCTGCGGCCGGACTCGCGGCTTGCAAAAACAGCAATTTAAAAAACAGAAATTTTACAATCGTAGGCAAATGGGGGGAAAGCCCCGATGCCGAACCAAGAACCTTTCGGTTTCAAAAAATAAAAAGAAAGAGGGTACGAATTATGAAATGGTCTAAAAAAGGCATTAAAAAGGCGGCGGCTCTTTTGCTCGCAGCTGCGGTAACAGTAGGCTTTGCCGGATGCAGCGGCAACGGGGGCACAGGCGAAGGGAACAATGCCGGAAACGGCGGCAACAAAACGATAGCGGTAGTTGCAAAGGGCGAATCCCACGCTTTCTGGCAATCTGTAAAATCCGGCGCAGAAGATGCCGGAAAGAAATACGGCTATAAAATCACCTTCCGCGGACCAGCCAGCGAATCTGCAAAGGACCTGCCTTCCCAGAAGGAAATGGTGCAGACCGCGCTTTCCAACAAAGTGGACGGCATGGTGCTCGGCACCATTGGCGAGGGCTTTGTGGATATGCTGAAACAGGCTTATGACAGCAAAATTCCTGTCGTACAGTTTGACAGCGGCATCTGGGAGAACGACATCAAGGCGTTAGATTCCGCCAGCAAAAACCCCATTATTTCTTCCGTCGCAACCAGCAACGAGAAAGCTGCGGCTTTGGCTGCGGAAAAATTCTTCGCAGAGCTTAAGGATGAAATTGCAGCTTCCGACAAATATGTTGTTGGTGTGATTCAGCACGACGAAACCCAGACCGGAATCGACCGTGCAAAAGGCTTCGTTGACGAATTTACTAAACTGGCGGACGCGGACGCAAGCACAAAGGGCAAATACACCATTGAAAAAGAAGTGAAGCCCGGCGATGCCGACAACGCTTATAAGGCGGCTCTGGAAGCCTTGTATGAAAAAGGCGCAAAAGCAATTTTCATGAGCAACGAGGGTGTTGTAAAGCAGGTTTATGATGCGCTTGGCGCAGCGGGAACCAAATACGATGCGATTAAGTTCTGCGGTTATGATGCGGGAACCAAGCAGATTGAATGGATGAAGAAGACCTCTGGCCCGAAACTGGTGGGCGCCGTGGCACAGGATTCTTACCAAATCGGCTATCAGGCGGTTGAGCAGGCGGTGTTTGCCATCGAAGGACAGACCGTTACAGAGAAGGTTGACATCGCAGGCGCATGGTGGGATGCCTCTAATGTGGACGATATGATCAGCAAGAATTTGGTATACCAGGGATAACAATTCGGAAAAGCCGTATCTACTGGTGTGGATACGGCTTTTCATTAAAAACAGATACGTGAGGAGTAAAAATCATGCTGAAAAATGTACCTCCTATTTTATCGCCGGAACTGATAAAAATTCTCATGGAAATGGGCCATGGCGATGAAATTGTAATCGCCGACAGCAATTTCCCTTGCTACACTACCAACAGCAGAGTCATCCGCATGGATGGCAACGGCGGGAATGCCGTTCTGGAGGCTATCATCAGCCTTCTGCCGCTGGACGATTATGCGGAGGATAACGTGTTCTTAATGAATGTGTTAGAGGGGGACAACGTAAAAACGCCCATCTGGGATGAATACAAAAAAACGCTGAACCTTTACGAAGGGGAGGCAGTGCGAATTAAATTCTTAGAGCGGTTTGCGTTTTACGAACGGGCTAAGGCAGCATACGCAGTTGTCGCTACCAGCGAAGAAGCGCTCTATGCTAACATAATTTTAAAAAAGGGTGTCATTAGATAACCAAATAACATACCAGAAAGGAAGAAATGATATGAAACCAAAAATAGGTATCCGTCCCGTAATAGATGGAAGATGGGGCGGCGTTAGAGAAAGTCTGGAAGAAAAAACAATGGGGATGGCGAACGCTGCCGCCGCATTGATTTCCAATAACCTGTGTTATCCGGACGGTACGCCGGTGGAATGTGTCGTTGGCTGCACAACCATCGGAAGCGGTGCGGAGGCGGCAAAGGTCGCCCAGCAGTTTGCAACAGAAAATGTTTGCGCCACCTTGTCCGTAACACCTTGCTGGTGCTATGGCAGTGAGACAATGGACCTAGACCCGAACACGATTAAAGCAGTTTGGGGCTTCAACGGCACTGAGCGGCCCGGAGCCGTTTATCTGGCGGCTGTTATGGCAGCCCACGCACAGAGAGGGCTGCCCGCATTCTCCATTTACGGACACGACGTACAAGACGCCTCGGACACAACCATTCCAGACGATGTAGCCAAAAAAATCATCGCCTTTGCCAGAGGCGCGGTTGCGGTTGGCATGATGAAAAATAAGGCATATGTGAACCTGGGGAGCATTTCCATGGGGATTGCCGGCTCCTTCTGTGACGCCAACTTTATGCAGAAATATCTGGGATTGCGTGCGGAGTGGGTCGATCTGACCGAAATTCTTCGGAGAATCACTCTGGAAATTTACGATAAAGAGGAATATGAGGCTGCCATCACCTGGATTAAAGCCAACTGCAAGGAAGGCTTTGATACCAATGCAAACAAAAACCTGCCTGAAATTATCAGAAAATCCAAAGTGGTTCCTGCCGACAAGGATTGGGAATTTATCGCCAAGTTCACGATTATTGTAAGGGATATTTTGTTTGGAAATAAAAAACTGGCAGAAATGGGCTGGAAGGAAGAATCTTTGGGCCGGAACGCTATCGTCGGCGGATTCCAGGGACAGAGAATGTGGACGGACTGGCTGCCGAACGCAGATTTCACCGAAGCCATTATGGCCTCCAGCTTTGACTGGCACGGCAAAAAAGAGCCATTCCCATTCGCAACGGAGAATGACACGTTGAACGGCATCTCCATGCTTTTTGCAAAATTACTCACAGGGAAAGCCCCCTGCTTCCATGACGTCCGCACTTACTGGAGTCCGGACGCAGTGGAACGCGTTACCGGCAAAACCCTGGAGGGCCGGGCCAAAGATGGTTTTATCCATCTCATTAATTCTGGCGCCACCGCTCTGGACTGCACCGGCTGCGCAAAAGACGCGCAGGGAAACGGAACGGTAAAAGAATGGTGGAACATGGAGGACAGCGATATCAAAGCTTGCCTCGACGCAACCGACTGGTGCCGTGCGAACTATGAATACTTCCGCGGGGGCGGGTTCTCCTCCCACTTTAAAACACAGGCCGAAATGCCGGTCACGATGGTCCGGGTGAATCTGATAGACGGCGTAGGCCCGACTTTGCAAATCGCAGAGGGTTACACTGTAACACTGGATGAGGACGTCCATAAGAAACTTGACCAGCGCACCGACCCAACCTGGCCGACTACCTGGTTCGCCCCGATTCTCACGGGAACAGGCGCATTTACAGATGTTTATTCGGTTATGGCAAACTGGGGAGCAAACCACGGCGTGACAGTCCATGGACATGTTGGTGCCGACTTCATTACGCTGGCCTCCATGCTGCGGATTCCGGTCTCCATCCACAATGTGGCAAAAGAGCGGATTTTCCGGCCGCACGCCTGGACCGGTTTCGGACTCGGAGACGACCTCACCTCCAACGATTACCGCGCCTGCCAGCATTACGGACCGCTGTATAAATAACATTTTTACAGATCGTCTTACGTTTGTTTCGTAAGAAAATACGGATAGCAATATCGATAAATTGTTTATAAAAACGGTGTAGCCTTTTGGTTACACCGCTTTTGTTATAGAAGCTTCCAGCTCTGAATATTTAGTGATTTTGAAAGAGGTTTGTTCGGAAACCGTTGAACTTGCTTGCAAAAAGGACACATATATAGTATCAGTATCATATAAATACTTCTTGAAGCCGGGTAGAGGGACGGGTGCGTTCAGCGGAAGTAGTCAAGTCACCCCTTAATGGTAAAAGCGCAAACGCTTTTCCTAAATGTGTTGAATCGGTGTGGAGCTAGCCGATTGGAGGCTTGCATCGATTGTGTTCATATTTACAACACTCGGCCTATGCCGCAAATAAAAACCGTTTATATTACCTGAATTTATTTCAACAGGGAGGATACATTATGAATGATTTTCGCATCCTGTTTTACATGGTTTTAGGTACTGCCGTTATCGTCTTTTTGCTTTGCTGTTTGATAGGAATCTGCCGTTTCATCCATGATAAAAAAACAGGAGATAAAACGTTCACCGGAACCTTTCCTTACTTTCTCCTATCATGTACCTGTATTATCCTTGTGGGAATATCGGCAGTTACAAATTTCGGATGGATACGGTTTATTTTTGGTATTCCGATGTTTCTTCATGCAATCGTACTATTTATCATAACAAGTATTTCTTCCAGATTCGCGTCATCCTCGCCGTCTTTAAAGCACATGATATATGTTACATATCTTACCTACCTGATGTCGAATATTTTCATGCCGGACGGCGGAGATACCGGGCCGCTATATGTATTTTTTGGATTGGTGCATGGCGGACCAATAGCCGACGTTTGTTATGCCGTGTCAATACTGTCATTCGTATGTAATGTTATTCTATTCATTATGCAATTCGTATTATCATGTATTTTATATACGAAAACCAAAAGAAGCCGGAATATAAAAAGAGTGGATATCCCGGCACATGTCCGGGATATCCACAACGCTAAGTCAGAGGGGAGCCCCACTGACAACTCCCCCTATTCTGTGTAATTTATGGTTTTTCATAAGGCTAAAAAGGCAGCAATTAATATGCTGCCTATTTTTTGGTAACAAATCTGTTTGGATTTTATTGGGTTGCGGTAGGTGTGTTAATCGTGAGATAATTATCTTTATGACTTATCTCCAGTTGCATTATCTCACTGAAAAATCCCTCAGGCACATAGGTGGTGGAGTCATTTACCAGAACTGGTGCGACATTCAATGTGAACGGGGCTGCCTGTCCGGATTGATATAAAACGTCCCCGATTGTTAGCGACGCACGGCCGCCGTCAATCGACACGGTTTTTGTCCCGCCATCCCACTCCACGGTAAATCCCAGCGCCTCGCAAACTGCACGGAGCGGCAGCATGAGCACATCTTCGCTGTCTGTATAAAATGGTGCGGGGGTGCGGATTTCCTTCTCTCCTGCAACCACATATTCAGACCTTGACTTTGTCTTTTCAAAGAGCCAGTCAATCAATTCTTTTTCAGAGGACGCCAATTTCCAGGCATGACCAGAGAGGTTATATTCATAATAGTTCGCGCTGTACCCGGCATCCCGCAGCGTTTGAACCAACGTCCGCGTACCGTAAGGGCCCTGGCCCGCACGTTTCGTAATCGTCCAATTCGGAACCCCCGTCCGTTCTCCTGCAACAGGGCAGGTCGGGTCCTCGGTCTGGTGGAATGCCCAAAGCCTCGTACCAGCTTCACCGAGCTTCAGGACCTCCTTTATATTCCCTCCGCCTGCAATGGGAACCACTGTGCGGAAGACGCCAGAAAAAGTCGTTGCCAAATCCCAAACACCGTAGCCACCCATCGAAATGCCGATTGCAATCAGATTATCCGCCTCAACCTGGTTATCCACATCCGCCGCAAAGGCCTTCACAAATTCCACGAGCTTATCATTGACATCTTCCCACCTTGGCTGGTCGCCGCCCGCCGGACACTGCGGGACCAAAATATAGCAGGGATACTGTTCCTGCTGGAACAAAAGGCGTTTTAATAAAATCTGTGGGTCCCCAAAGGATTTTGTGTTATCGTCTCCCCGTCCGCCGGAACCGTGCAGCACCACGACCAAAGGGTAGCTGACTCCGGCTTCCCGTTCCGGTGTGAAGAGCCTGTACGGCATAGAGCCAAAATCGGTCTCAACCGCGCCTTCTACAGGAAATTCGGCAGCAAGTTCCTCAACGGTCATGGGACCATACTCTCCCGTATCCACACTGACATCAATATACAGCGAGGCATCATCAGTTGGCCGGTCCAAATCGTATCGGTCCATTTCGTCGGCAGAAACAAAGGTGCAGGCAACCGCACCTAACCCACCCACAAGAACGGCAGCCGTAAGTGCAATAAACTTCCTCATTATCTCTAACATGGCCTGGTCTCCTTTCTATAAGGAAAACTTAAAAGTAAGTTTTAAAATACTGCAGGACAGCTTACTAAAATTACCGCTTGCAATTGTCTCCTTCCGTTTCGCTTGTGACCGCCTTTTTGGTATTTATGAAACGACACAACAAGCCATTATCAACGAAAATATAGGTTTACCAGAACAATTCCATATTCGGATTTTTCAATTTCAGCATAGCTTCCAGATAAAAGAAATCCGCATAGGCCGACGGGGTGTCCGTATGTCCGCCGACAACATTTTCTGTACCCTTTGCATAGGCAGGCCCCACGCAGGTATGCAGCAGAAGCGGCTGGAAATTGTCATTGTCCAGCGTGGAACAAATCGTTGTCAACGCGAATAACATTTTCTCCGCGCACTCTTTATATTTTTCCTTTTTCGTATATTTATAGATTTCAAGCATTCCGCTTGCGGCACAGGCCGCCGCGGAGGCATCTATCGGAATATACGGCGCTTCCTCCACACAAAAATCCCACTTCGGTAAATAGGTTTTTGACAGATGGTCAATAAAATAATCCGCAACTTTTTCTGCCGTTTTTAAAAATACTTCGTCCTTTGTATACATGTACGCCAGCGCGAATCCATGAACACCCCAGCTCTGGCCGCGAGACCATGCGGATTCGTCATGATAGCCCTGGCCGGTTTTCCCCTGAACCGGCTCTCCGGTTTCTGGATTGAAATTAAAAGTATGGTAGATGGAGCCGTCAGCGCGGACAAAGTTTTTCATAACCGTGGTAGCATGCGCATATGCGACGTCATAAAATACCTGTTCCCCGGTTTCCTTTGCAGCCCAAAACAGAATGGGCATATTCATCATGCTGTCTATAATAGCCTTGCCTTTTTTATCGCGGATGAATTCCTCATCCGTATCCCACTTCCAGGTGTCCCACGCACGAATGAACTTTCCTTTTTCATTAAAACGGCCCTTGAGAACACGCGCCGCCTTAATTGCACAATTTTTCGCCCGTTCATTTCCGGTCAGCTTGTAGTCAGCGACGCGGGAAAGAGAAAAAATGAAACCAATGTCATGATCCAGTGGAATATAACCGTTTTTTTCACACACATCCGGGTCGTTTTCGGCCCTGACATCAAAAAAGTCTTCATAGGTACGGGCCGCTTTTAAATAAGCTTCATTTTCCGTATCCTGATATGCAAGGTAAAGCTGGCCAGGCCAGAACCCCTCCGTCCAACAGCCTCCATTTTGCCAGATGACCTCCCCGTCCGCAGAAAGTCCGACGGAGGGAAACGATGTCCCATTCGGAATGGTTGCTGCCGTATTTAAAATCTTTCGTTCTGCTTTTTTAATTGCATCTGTAAAATCCATAGCTACCTCCTGCAAAGTTTAATTGCTTGTTATTATATATTATTTCTGGTATAATTGCAATAGATAGATTTTCTATAGGATATAAACTAGGTATTAGGTGGTGACCCGCTTGAAATTTATACGGATCGGGACGGCGAGGTCATTTTCAAGAAATATTCACCGATTGGCGAGTTAGGCGATTTTGCGAGCGAATATGCGGAAACGCTCTCAAAAACCAGCGGCCACCCTATCTGCATTACAGATAAGGATAACGTCATCGCGGTCTCGGGCGTTCCGAAACGGGAGTTGTCGGAGAAAAAAATCAGTTCCGATATCGAACGGTTCATGGAAGAAAAATCGACGTTCATCTGTAAACATGGGGAAGATAAAAAGATAAATGTAATAGAAGGCAGCGAAAAATATTCCGCCGGCGTAGTTGTCCCGATTATATCCGAAGGGGATACGATTGGAAGCGTCGTATTTTTCAGCAACGAAAATACCCCAAAAATGGGGGAAATAGAAGAAAAGCTGGCGCAGTCTGCAGCCGGTTTTCTCGGCAGGCATATGGAGCAGTAAAACTATTTTCGTACAACGAAATATTGGTTTTTATTGCCTGAAAAGAGATTGTCTCTCACCGCAGGGATAATCTCTTTTTCCTGCTTTATGAACAAGCGCCGCTTTATCTTCACAAAAATTTCATGAACTATCCATACACATTTCTGTCATTTGTGGTATAATATAAACACTTAGTGAATCCGAGTGAAGCGAAGGATGAACTTAGTGA
>CABSKZ010000069.1 GCA_902478395.1 uncultured Eubacteriales bacterium
AACCTTCTCAAGCGGCTGCCTGGCGGAGGCTATTGAACACGGCATTTTGAACGCTGCCGTGGCCGGAGCGCCGAAATATGGCGATTTGATGAAGGTTATGGAGGAGGAAGCCCTCCTCGGTGGATATTTCAGCGAGGCGTTTGCAGGCTCCGACTACAGCAAGCTATCCTCTAAAGAAAATTTTTATAAACAGCTAATCTATGAGAATTTAGACGGAAAAGACAATATAAACCGCGCAATTTACAGCGCGGCAAGCAAGGTCTACGAGTCTGAACAGAAAGGCTCGCAGGGCGGCAGCGGTTCCTCCTCTTCAGGCTCGTCCGGCAGAACGGATACCGTCAGGGTCAACGCGCCGGATACGCCGCCGCTTACACCGATTACGCCGCAGAAGGCCGAAACAACAGAAAGTATATATAGTGACGTGAGCAAGGAATCGTGGATGTATGAAAGCATCAGCGCGCTTTCAGCAAAAGAAATTATATCCGGTTATGAAGATAAGACTTTTCAGCCGAATGCGTTTGTGACAAGGGAAGAATTTACGAAGATGATTGTGTTGGCGACAGGAAAGGAGGATGCGCAAAGCAGTTCGAATTTTGCAGACGTCGATTCTCTGCGCTGGTCGCATCAATATATTTCCGCCGCTGTTTCTGCGGGGCTTATCAAGGGAATCGCGGATGAACTGTTTGCTCCCGGCGAAAATATTACCAGGCAGGATGCGGCGGTGATATGCTTTAGAGCCTTTGAAGACGTAACGGCTTCAGGCACGGCGAAACCGTTCCATGATGAAGCCTCCGTTTCAGATTATGCGAAAGAGGCCATACGATTTTTATCTTCCATCAATGTTTTAAACGGCGACGGCAGCGGGAATGTGCGGCCTGGTGAATTCATTACAAGGGGCGAGGCGTGCGCGCTTGTATATAATATGCTTACAGCGCTCAATAAATAAGTTTCCGTGTGGTGTTTTGAATTTGAGAAAGGACTGGTCTGAATGTTGAAAAAGCTTTGTACGCTGCTGCTCGCTTTTGTTCTGCAATGCAGCGTGGTCGCTTGCACATCGGCTGCGCAGCCGGCGGTTTATACGTCTGAAAATTTTAATTCCTATGTCAGCAGCGGGGTACCGAACGCCAGCGGTTTCAGCGGAAAAACAGGGGATGGGAGCATAGAATACTCGCCGTCATACGAGGGCTGGGGAAATTGTATGCGCATGTACTCTGCGGGAGGCGAGGCGCCGTTCATAAACATTAGCCTCAATGGAATTCCGAGCATTTTTTCCGTGAATTTCAACTTGATGTTTGCAGGCGATGCGCAGGAGCGTGAAATTCATCTTCGCGCAAGTTCGAACGAGCTGTTTCCCATGCTGGAAACACGGGGCGGGTTGCTCTATATTTTCGGCGAAGAAGCAATGGCTTACGACAATATTGAATTTTACGATTTCCGGTTTGATATCGATTTGCTCAACGGAACGTATACGGCTTTTGCCTATGATAAAAAAATAGCCGAAGGGAACGTTTATCCCGGGCTTGGCAGCAAAATCACCGGAATCAAAATCATACAGAAATCGGACGGGAGTGGTTCCTCCCTGTTTTTGGACAATTTCTCAGTTTATAGAGGCGATGCCCCGCAGAAGCCGGAACGGGTGAGAGAAAACAGCATGGATGCTTCCGTGAAAAATATACTGAACAGCGCGGTGGCCTTTTTCAACCGGAGCGACGAGGCGTGGGTGTATGGAAACCGTTTGCAGATGGATGGGAGCGGCAACATTACCGCAAAAATCACCGACGGCGGCGTTGCAATGGTGCCGCTTCAATTTGCTGTGGAATCGCTTGGGGGAACGGTCGAAGCCGCAAATGAAGAGATTCTGATTCGTTATAAAGAGAAAACAATCAAAGCAAAGTTGCAATCGGATGTCTTGATTGCCGATAATCAAAATATAAAAATGCCGGAAGTGCTTACGTATGAGGACGCGTGTGTTTACGTTTCCGCGGAGGCCTTGAGCGGCGTGCTCGGTAAATCATATTTCTTCGATGATCATGGCCTGATTCTGATTTCAGATAAGAACTGGAGCGAGCAGCTCGCCTCCAAGCATACTCTGCTGGATGAGCTGATAAAAACGGTTTGTTATGAGCGCCCGGCAAGGGATGCGATTTTAGAGGATTTTGTAAATGCAGGGAAGATGAACAGTCATCCGTCTATCTTAATTGATGAGGATGGATTTGAAAGAATCAGAAATCTTGTTGCAGAAAACGAAGAGGTAAAAAAGTGGTATGAGCAGATAAAAAGGAGCGCAGATACGCTGCTGGAAAATGAAACGGTATACCATGCGCGTTCCGATGGAAGACGGCTGGATTATGGCCAAAGGGTGCTTACCCAAATTCTCCCGCCGCTTCTTATTGTGTACAATATTTCAGGCGAGACAAAATATGCGGAAAAAGCATGGGCACATATGGAAGCAATCTGCGGCTGGCCTGAATGGGGAAATGCCTCCGCGGAACATTTGAATGTCGCAGAGCTTAGCTCGGCTATGGTTATGGGCTACGATTGGCTGTACGATTACCTTACGCCGGCACAGCGCGAAATGTGCAAAGTCGCCATTGTGAATAAAGGCGTTAAGGTCGGCATCAATTTTTATGAACAAAACCAGTGGTGGTCAACAAGCCAGTGGAACTGGAACATGTCAATGGCTGGCGGCCTTACGCTCGCGGCGCTTTCCATGCTTTCAGACGAGCCGTTTGTTTGCAGCCAGCTCATCTCCTATACGCTGCGCAGCGCGGAATCGTCGCTTGCTACATTTTATCCCGACGGTTCGTGGGACGAGGGCATGAGCTATTGGAAATATACCATTATGAACCTGTGCAACATGGTGTCGAGCCTGGATATCGTTTTAGGCAATGACTACGGAATTTTCAATACGCCGAGTTTGGATGAAACGCCCACCATGCCGCTGCATTACACCGGCCCTGTCGGCGTGTTTAATTTCCATGATACGGGAGAAGAGGAGCATGCGCCCGAGCTGGCATATTTCGCTAAGAAGCTGAAAAAACCAGGAATTATGTATCGGCTTTACAGCGCACTGCAGACGGAAGCGCCGAGGTTTAAGGACCTTTTGTGGTTCGACCCTGACTATATGGATGCAAGCGGGTCGGATATTCCGCTGGACAAATATTATGGAAGCGTGGAGACCATGTTCATGCACCAAAACTGGTCAAAGGGCGCGATTTACACCGGCCTGCACGCCGGCGACAATACGGTTGGGCATGCGCATATGGACAGTGGTAATTTTATCATAGACGCGAACGGGGAACGCTGGATTATAGACCCCGGCAAAGATAATTTGGCCTACAGGCAGGCTTCGTGGGCCGACCGCTTCAATGTTTGGGCAATCAGGACAGAGGCGCATAACTGCGTTGTGATAAATCCCGACGAAACCGCAGGCCAGATAGAGCAGTCCAACTCGCCAATTATAGCGCACGAGTCAAAAGAAAGGGGAGCGTATGCGATTGCCGATTTGACGCCCGCATATGCCGGAGCGGTGAAGCAGTACCACCGGGGCCTGATGTTCACGGACAACAGGCGTGCCGTCGTTGTGCGTGATGAAATCAAGTCGTCAAAAGAAAATGATATCTACTGGTCAATTTCCACGAAGGCAAATGTGCAAATCAGCGAGGACGGAAGAAGCGCGCTGCTGACCCAAAACGGGAAAAACTTCTATGTTACGATTACAGAGGGAGAAGGAACGTTCGAGGTGAGAGATGCCGCTCCGCTTGAAACATCGCCGAATCCAGAGGGCCAGGTGGCGTTTAACGGCGTGAAAAAGCTGGAGATTTGGAGAAAAAACGTTACCAACATGACGTTGAGCGTTGCATTTATCCCATTAACCGGGACAGATACGGAACCGTACCAAATCCCCAAGGCAATGCCGCTTTCTGAGTGGGAGGGAAGCATACCGGACGGCGTCATTATATACCCGGAACTCAGCGATATTCAGCTCGACGGCGAAAGCATTGCGGGATTCGATAAAGACAAGAAGGATTATACATGCAGGCTCACTGCAGAAGAGGAACTGCCTGAAGTCACTGCTTATGGTGAAAATGTGGATATTAACATCCAATATTCCGGCGATTACATTGTCAGTGCCAACATAACCGTTACTAATAAGGATGACAAATCGATGTCGACAATCTACCAAATTATGTTCTACCGCGAGGCGAAGCAGATCGTTCTGGATCAGAACAATAAGCTTGCAATAAAGGCTGTTACGGTGAGCGCAGAACCGCAGCCGGAAAATAACGCCGCAAACGCGATAGACGGAAAGCTGGGAACAAGGTGGTCGGCGGAAAATGAACAATGGCTGCAGGTTGAGCTTCAGGAGATAAGCGACATTAGTTACATTAATATTTGCACGTATCTTGGCAATGAACGTTCACAGCTCCTTGATATTGAAATCTCGGAGGATGGCGAAAATTATACGACGGTGTTTACAGGAGCAACCTCCGGGACGACGGACGGAATGGAAGCAATTCCGATTGAAACGGTCCGCGGGAAATATGTGCGGTTACTCTGCCATGGTACAGATAAAGGAACCTGGAACAGTATTTGTGAAATTGAGGTTTACCGGTAAGGCCGGCGCCATTGGTCAAAAACTGAAAAGTATGCTAAAAATGGCCTGGAGACACAGTTTTATGCGTTTTGCCTTTTTTGGCATAGAAGAGGCGTAATTGTCAATTGAAATTCGAGTGCGGCATTGATAAAATGAATATGAAATCAGCAAATGAGAAGAGGCCGCATCCGCATTGCGGCGGCTGGCGGCAAGCAAGATTTTGAATGTTTTATCAAAATATTTAAATAATGGAGATGATTCAATTGAAAAGCTTTAAAAAGTGTATTCTATACCTCCTTGCAGTTCTCATCCTCATGAGTTTCAGCGGCTGCGGCAACAAAACGGAAACCAGCGGAGGGCAGGTGTCAGGACAATATGGCGATTCCTATCCTCTGGAAGGAAGCCCAAAGATAACCTACTGGATGCAGCTGAACTCGGCGCTGCTGAATACAGATTCAGAAATGGCAACAACACCCTTCGCGCAGGGCCTTCAGGAAGAGACGGGAATCGAAATCGAGTTTATTCACCCTTCGCCGCAGCAGGTAGGCGAGCAGTTTAATATTATGCTCGCCTCCGGAGATTTACCGGATGTGATTGAATGGATTTGGTATAATTTCCCCGGCGGTCCGCAAAAAGCGATTAACGACGGCTACATACTGGCGCTCAATGACGTTTTTGATAAATATTCGCCGAATATCAAAAAATATATTGAGGAAAATCCAGACGTTGACAAGATGCTTCAGACAGATGAGAGAAACTATTATGTCTATCCGTTTATCCGCGGCGACGAGATTCTGAAAACCTACAGCGGGCCGGTTGCCCGCGCCGACTGGATGAAGGAACTCAATATTTCCGCGCCGGAGACGCTGGACGACTGGGAAGCAATGCTGAAAGCGTTTAAGGAGAACAAGCAGTGCGATACGCCGCTTCAGTACGACAAAGACCTTATGTGGGCATTTGGTGTGAAGGATGATTTTTACTTTCAGGGCGACGAGATTGTTTATGGCCCGATACAGCCCGAATATAAAGCGTTTGTAACCAAGATGAACCAGTGGCTTAAGGACGGGCTTATGACAACGACGGGCAGTGAGGAGACCAACCCTGTAACAGCAGCATTCGTGAGCGGGAAAACCGGCGTTGCCTACAGCACAGGCGGGACAATTGCGAAATGGATGCAGGCTGGCGTGGCCAACAACCCTGCCTTTGACATTGTCGGGCTGAAATATCCTGTCCTGCAAAAGGGAGAAAAGTCGAAATTTATCCAGCGCGACTATTCCTATGCGTTGAGCGGACAATCCGCGGCGATTTCCGCGACCAGCAAAAATGTTGAAGCTGCAGCGAGACTGCTCGATTATGGATACAGCCCGGAAGGAAACCGGTACTTTAACTTTGGCAAAGAGGGCGTGACCTATAATATGGTAGGCGATTATCCAACATATACGGATGTCATTTTGAATAATCCAGAGGGCCTTGCACCTGTAAACGCACTTGCGCGGAACGTGCGCGCCGGCTATTCCGGGCCGTTTATTCAGAAAAAGGAATACCTGGAGCAGTATTATAACATGCCGCAGCAGATGGATGCCCTAGAGACCTGGTGCGACGAGGAAGGCAACAAGTCCGCTCTGCCCCTCATAACCTACACTACCGAGGAGAGCAACACGGTTGCGACTGTCATGAACGATGTGAAATCCCACGTGGATGAAATGACAATGAAATTCATTGTAGGCGCGGAACCGTTGGAAAATTTCGATAAATATGTTGAGACCATTAAAAAGCTGAACATAGATGAAATCATCCAAATTCAAAAGAAAGCGGTAGATAGATATAATGCAAGGTAGAACAGAAATTTCCATAAAAACTTCAGATGGCTTCTTCACCAGGCTTTCAGAGGATTTAAAAAAGAATAAACTAGTTTATCTTTTGGCGCTGCCGGTCGTGTTGTATTATGTAATCTTCCACTACGTACCCATGTACGGGGCGACAATCGCCTTTAAGGATTTCACGCCGGCCAAGGGCATATTGGGCAGCCCGTGGATAGGGTTTGACTATTTTGTCGATTTCTTTACGAGTCAATCGTTTTTCAGGGTAGTGAAAAATACTTTGGTGATAAATGGTGCAAATTTGCTGTTCGGTTTTCCGGCGCCTATCTTCTTTGCGGTCTTGCTCAATGAAATCAGGCTTGCTAAATTTAAAAGAACCGTGCAGACCATAACCTACATGCCTCATTTCGTTTCATTGGTGGTCATATGCGGTATCATTAAGAATTTTACAAATGAGACAGGTATCATCACCGAGGTGTTGTCATGGTTTGGAATGCCAAAAACAAATCTGCTTGACGTTGCAGAGTATTTTGTGCCAATTTATGTCATCTCATCCATTTGGCAGGAGCTGGGCTGGAATTCGATTATATACATTGCCGCCATCGCCGCGATTGATCCGACTCTTTATGAGGCAGCATCAATAGACGGCGCCGGCAGGTGGCGCAAAATGTGGCATATCACCCTGGCGGGAATTATGCCGACGATCATGGTTCTTTTGGTGCTGAAAATCGGAGGAATGATGACGGTTGGTTATGAAAAAATCATTCTGCTTTACCAGCCGTTGATTTACGAAACATCCGATGTCATTTCAACGTATGTATACAGAAAAGGACTTTTGGAACTGAACTGGGGCTACAGCTCTGCAGTCGGCCTGTTCAACTCTGTCATAAACTGCATCTTGCTTGTAACCGCAAACCAGGTTACAAGGAAATTCAATGGAAGTGCGCTGTGGTGATGCCGCAAAGACGGAAACAGCTTTGTTTTATGCCAAATGGCCCACGTAGCAAGGCATAAAGACGGATGATATTGGTGGGCGGAAAGGTTATGAGACAGGTATGCGTGTAAAGAAAAGCGTGTGGGATGTATGCTTCGATGTAATAAACTACATCATAATGGTTTTCCTGATTGTTGTCTGTGTTTACCCTCTTATTTATGTGATTTTTGCATCGTTTAGTGATGAATTAAAGCTTATGGCGTATCAAGGCCCTTTGCTGAAACCGCTCGGGTTCAGTACGGTTGCTTACGAACAGGTATTGACGAACGAAAGAATTATTTCCGGGTACTTAAATACCATTTTTATAGTGGTGGTTGGTACGAGTATTAATATTTTTCTTACCATATTGGGAGCGTACTTTTTGACCCGGAAAGACGCGATGCTCAAGATGCCGATATTTTTTATGATTTTATTTACGATGTATTTTTCGGGGGGACTGATTCCGCTGTACTTTACAGTCAAAGGCTTAGGTCTTGACAATTCGATATTTGCGGCAATCTTTCCTGTTGCGATTAATACGTACAATCTGATTGTAATGCGAACGGGATTCGATTCCATTCCGGCTAGCCTTGAGGAAGCGGCGAAGGTTGACGGAGCAAACGATATTTTAATCCTGTTCCGCATCATTGTCCCCCTTGCGGTTCCGACGATTATGGTCGTCGCGCTCTATTATCTGGTGTCGCATTGGAATGCCTGGTTCAATGCTATGATTTTCATCAGAGACAGAACCAAACAGCCATTGCAGCTGGTTTTGAGAGAAATATTGGTCGCAAACGATACGTCTTCAATGACAACCGGAAGCCAGGCAGGAACAGAGGTTGCGCTTGGTGAAACGATAAAATATGCAACCATGGTGGTAGCAACGGTTCCAATTCTTTGCGTGTATCCCTTTATGCAGAAGTATTTCATCAAGGGCGTTATGATAGGTGCAGTAAAGGGGTGAGCACGAATCGCCGCTCCAGAAACGGGTGTGGAATTACGGGGCATGCGGTAACTTCTCCGTTATTGGCGGCTTCTGTTCAGATAGCCAATCGGTGTCACTTTGTATGCCTCGTGAAAGCCAGTCTTTTGTTACAGACAAAAGACTGGTAATGAAATCTTGTTCAATAAGGGGCGGCGTCCCATTATACAATGCTTTCAGCGGGAACTTGTGCGCCCGCCGACATTGCGCCCCTTGCGGGTAAACAAATTAAGTGAACCCCGCCGCCTAAAGAAGCGGGGGAGCGCTTCATTTTGTTATAACAGCAGCGGCAACTCATGTGTTAGCTTTTTTACAACCGTATGGGTTTAAATAAATTGTCGGCCCGGCACTGCCATTCGTTTAAAAAGGGGGATTATCAACGCAAATGAATAAAAGGATATTCACGGAAAGTGACGGCATTGAAGATCAAATACTGCAAAATAAACATGCGGCCAAAATGCTTGAGGAAGTGAAGCGTGCGGCGGAAAAGTTTTCCAGGGAGCCGGTGGTAGCGCTCGACTTTCGTTCGTTTTACACCTTCTACGAAACGGGGAACAGGGAGATATTTGAAGCAAAATACTTCAACCGGCGCGCCAGGTTGAATGCGTTTACGCTTTTGCTTTTTCTATACGGCGACGAATCCTATGCACGCGCCCTGGAGGACTGCATTTGGGCAATATGCGATGAATATACCTGGGCGCTGCCGGCACATTTTCCAAGCACGCTTTCACCGGAAGACGCCTATGAAGTGATTGACCTGTTTTCGGCGGAAACCGGATTTGCCTTATGCGAGGTTTTGCGCCTGGTTGAGGAAAAGATTCATCCAATGGTGGCGGAACGGGTAAAGCATGAAATAAAAAAACGGATTGTGGATTCATACTTAAAAAACAGCTTCAAATGGGAAACGGAACGGCATAATTGGGCGGCAGTGTGCGCTGGAAGTGTCGGAGCAATCTTTTTATATTTTGACCAGCCGCAGCTGATACAAACCATTCTTCCCCGCATTCTGGCAACGATGGAATGTTACCTGCAAAGCCTGGCCGGGGATGGGACCTGTTTTGAAGGATATGAGTATTTTAAATACGGCTTTGGGTATTTCACCTATTTTTCTCAGCTTTTGTATCAATACAGCGGCGGAGAAATAGACCTTTTTGCACATTCGAAGGTAGAGAAGACCGCCCAGTTTCCCCAAAAGGTGATACTCAATTACGGCAAAATTATTAATTTTGCCGACAGCGTGTGTGATTGTTGGCATTTGCCAGGGCTTTCGAGCTTTTTGGCTGCAAAATACGACACGGTGGACATGCTGCCTTTAGAGGATTGTGTAAGCTTCGGCGATGATACGGAATATCGTTTTGCGCATTTTATACGCGACTTTGTTTGGCTGGCGTATTATGATGGGGATAAAATCCAAACGACGGCTCATAATAAAAAATACAGCTATTTTCCAGAGTCCGAGCTATTTGTGAAAACAACAAATCATTATGAATTTGCCGCGATTTCCGGAAAAAACAACGTGCCTCATAATCATAACGATGTAGGGTCTTTTATTCTGCGCCGCCACGGCGACGGGGTTGTGGAAGATTTGGGCAAGAGCTTGTATTGTGCCGATTACTTTAATGAAAAGCGATACGATTTTTTGACGACCTCTTCCCGCGGGCACAGTGTTCCCATTATCGGAGGGACGTTTCAAAAGCCTGGTGACGACTTTTACGGCAAGGTTATTTCTGCTGACGGGAACAGCTTCTCGCTGGAAATGGAACATGCCTATGATTATGCGCCGCTGCGTTCGCTCGTGAGAAGTTTTGTGCTGACAGACAGCAAGGTTTCGCTGTGCGATACATTTCTATTTGCAGAACCGGAAAGCAATTTGGTAGAACGAATCACCACCTGCTCCGAACCGGAAATCGTAGGAGAGGATGTTTATGTTTGCGGCAAAAAACTCGGCTATCGCCAGGAAATATGGCAGGTTGGCGTCTCAAGTGAAATATACACGACCATTTGTGGTGATATTACAGCGTACCTGATTGATTTTACGTTAAAATCAGCCGCAAAAGAGGCAATATTTGAACTTGCTATTGAATTTTGAGGGTAAATAATTTATTATTAATTGTAAAGGCGGGTATTATGATGCAAAGTCATGTTGAAACAGATGTGCTCAATCGGGCCAAAGCCGCGGCACTGGAAATTATAGACAAACAAATGGAAAGCATAGGAGAACGGTTTCCGCTCGGATGGACAGAGAACGGCAAGTATGCCGTAGTTGGCTGTGAAAACTGGATGAGCGGTTTTTGGAGCGGAATGCTCTGGCTGGCCTATGAATGGACAGGGAAGGCGAAATACCGCAGTTTGGCGGAAAAGCATATTGATATTTTTATGAAACGGATTGAAACAAAATCATACGTCGGCAACCATGATTTGGGCTTTTTATATTCGCTTTCATGTGTTTCCGCCTATCGGCTGACCGGGAATGAAAGGGCCAAAAAAGCGGCACTGATGGCTGCTGATCACTTATATGACAATTTTTTCATAGACAAAGGCGCTCCCCATATTAACGCGTGGGCGGAGAAAAAAGAACTTGTGCAAGATAACAGTTTTATGATTATAGATTGCCTCATGAATCTGCCTCTGTTATATTGGGCCTCCG
>CABSKZ010000070.1 GCA_902478395.1 uncultured Eubacteriales bacterium
TGCCGATTCCAAGCTCCGCTATCATGTTCTTATCTTTCAGGTATTTCACCAAATCGTCCACGCCAGCGCGGTTCAGCATGGCGAGTGCAACATATTCCTTCATGGTGCTGTTGATGTCGGCGAAGCTTTTATAATCCGACCGCGTATCCAGCTTTTCCAGTACCCACTTGCGGTCGGTATCGCTGTACAGCGCATTATATTTTGTAAAATCGGCTTCCAGTTCAGGGGTGCGCAAAAGTGCCAGCATCCCATCAGCCGCGGCGCTGTTAAACGTTGCAACGAGCGGAGCTTCCTGCACGACCTGCGTGATTCCATCGGTGCTGGAGAACGGCCGGTTCGCAATGATTAACTGATACAGCGTATCCAGCGCGATTTCCTTCTGGTATTCCTCCAGTTCAATGTTAAAGACCGGGTAATACTGCCGGAACATTTCGTCAATCTGCGCGGTTGTGCCAGTATTTGCCGTCGCTACAATCTCTTTAGACAGCGCTTCCCCCGCAAAGAAAAAGCTGGTCACCCGTTTTTCCGCTTCTTTATTGCCGTTTACAATGACGGTGTAGGTTCCGCCTTCATCATTTTTTGTATCCATTGGGTATTTTACAGAATAGGTTCCGTTTCCCTTTACGACATTTGCGTAATGCACCGCGCCGCTCGGCGTTTTGACGACAACCGCCGCAGCTGTGCTGTCTCCCAAATCTCCGGATATCGTCGCCTGGTTATTCAAAACGCCAGCCTTCGCCGTCAGGGTGCTCGAAACGTATTCCGCAGCCTCCCCAACCGGTTTGCAGTTGTCTAAATTGTCTAGCAGAATGGTTTTCACGCTGTCTCCCGCTGCACAGGAAATCTGCGGGGCCAGCATACCGGTTTTTGCGCCGGATACAACCGCCTGTTGTGTCTGCGCGTCGAACGCCGTCATCCGCTTGTTGCCGTCAAACGCGGCCAGCGCATAGGTGACGTCTGTATCGGAAGCCAGATTGTTATATGCCGAAAACTGCCCAGAAACCGTTTTTCCCGAAGCGGACGGTTCCTCCCGCACCTCTTTGTCATAGGTCATAACGCCGCTGTTGCCGACTTCATACACACTGACGTCAATCGGGCTTCCGCCGGCGCCATTTGTTCCACTGACCCAGATATAGGCCTGCCTGTCCTGAAAGTCCTTTGCGGGAAGCGCGGCGTCAAGTGCCAGCTTTTCCCCGTTGATATAGACGTTGTACACACCCGCTTCTTCTTTTAAGGCGAAGAAGAATTTCGTTCCGTCTACGAGCTGGATGGCATGATTTTTGTTATACGGCCACGCATTCGCCGCCCAGTTGTCGTAATTGACGACCTGAAACAGCATGGTGTCCGGCGTCCAGGGCAGCAGGCGGATGCAGAAGCCGTTCCGCAAATCGGGGCTGGTGGAAAAATCAATATCCACTTGCCATTGCTGCTGTGGCTTGCCGTCGAACGAGCCGCCTGCGAAGCTGATATAGTTGTCGATGGAAAAGAGGAGATTTGCGTTGTCCAGCGAAACCGGTTCGCGGCGGATGGCGTAGCTGCCGCTGCTTTCTCCGCGCATCACCGCCGTGCCGTTGTCGTCTGTCACATAGAACGATTTATCGTTGGTATATTTCATGCTCCACGCATTCCCTGCGGCTTCGTCGAACCGCGTGACAGAATACTCTATGGGGAAAAAGTTATCTGCCGCATGGGAACCCACCTGAATGTAACCCTCTCCGTCAGGGAATTTATCCAGCTCTATCAAGTCCGCCCCCGAAGCGATCTGCGTCCCGTTCACTGCCACATGCCACAAACCGTCGGACTGCTGAAGGGAAACATATATCTTTGCTCCGGGTACTACTTCCATTAGAATTTGCTTATCGGCAAGCGGTTGCCAAGGGGCGCCTTTTTTATTTACACATACATTGGCCGTCAGGACGGTCGGAGAGGAATAGTACAAATACACAACAATGCCATCCCATACTTCCCGAGTCTGGAATTCCGTCGCGTTTTTGCATGTGTTAGTAAAGCTCACGCAAGAGGACATCCCTGAATTCACATCGTTGTAAAATGGGATTGTTCCCAGCATTATCTCAACATTTGCCGCCGTGATATCAACCGGCGTTTTGTTTGCGTGCCATGAATCCGTTATAGACTTAAAATAGAAAACGCCGTCCCGCTCTGATACGGGGTTGTCCTCGAGGCCTTTATCCTGTGTTGTGAACCAGACACTCTCGTCCTGCGCCGCAGCGGGCAGGACCGCGCAGCCAAGCAAAAGCGTGAAAGCTGCGAGTAAACTTATCAATTTCTTCATAGTTGCCTCCCGAAATTTAACGTACTTCCTATTGCTCTACCAGAAAAACACCCCGGTAGGAGTTGATGGGGATCGTGTCTCCGCCGCCCACTTCCGTCACCTTGCCGGACAGCGGGTTATACAAAGCAAACCTTTTTCCCGGTGCCAGCAGGGAAACATCCGCCAGATCCGCCCCTGTCGCATTGACCAGGAAATACACGTTGGAGCCGGCTTTTGAGATGTATTTTGAAAGATATATGCCATTGGGCGCAGAAGCCGAATATGCCTCCAGCGTATTGATATTCTTCGATGACAAAATTCCCTTTGCCGAAGCAACCGCGGAATCGATTCCCAGCGTGCCGCCATGCACTGCTATCGCCGCGGCGACCGCGTCATGCTCCGCTTCGCTTGTTCCCATGGTTGGCTTTGCGTCCGCGCTGTCTCCTACCCAAATGACGGTCATTCCCCGTTCCGCCGCTTTGTTGATTTTCTCTATGACTGATAGTGGAATCACTTCCATGTACGGCAGTATCAGCATCTCGCAGCGGTTGCCGTTAATCTCCAGACCTCCGTCAGTCAGAGCTGCCTCCGTAATTTCTTTTTCAGCTACAAAGTTGTAGTCCACCCCGGCCCCCAGCAGCTTGTTGGAGAGTTCCGCCAGCTTATTGTTCAGCGTATCCAGCTTCGGCATGGGCGTCCAGATATTTTTATGTGCAAACGTGTAATTTGCCTGGGCGGTTTCTACCGGGTAATACACCGCGACCCGTGTGTCGTTCTTCGCGCCGCCCAGCATATACCCAATCCGCGACGTATAGCTGTTGAGCTTTTTGCCGTCAGCGGGAGATTTCACTGTGAAGTAAGAATTAAAATGGTTGACTCCGCCGAAATAAGCCATCGTCATCAGGCCAATCGCGTTTTCCACATATTTCGGATCGTTTCCCCACGCAGCGCCGTCCGGTGCGACCGGGCAAAGCTCCGCCATCACAGTCTTTTTATGATACCATTTCGCCATGGAACTCGCAAATTTTGCCCCCAGCATGGTTCCGCACACACCAGCTTGGTTCGCGGTGAAGGAATCTGGATACACCTGCAAAACATCGATACCGGGATAAGACATTTCCCGGAAGCATTTTAAAACGTCGCCGTACAGCCCCACATGGTATTTCAGCTCTTCTTCCAGCAACAGATGGCCGGAGCCGTTTGTGCCGTTTGCCTCACACCACTGGGAAATCTGCCCGAAATAAATTTCAGAAACCATGTCGCCGATCAGTGAGTAGAAGTTTTGCCGCACCAGCTTGTCGTGCTCCGTTTCGCCGCCTTCAAACAGGCTCGTCAGGTTCTCCATAAGGTCATAGCCATACTTGGCCTGAAACTTCTCCGGCAGCGTTTTTTCCCATGGAAGGAGGATGTAGCTGTCGTCCGGATTGTAGTCCATATGATGCCGGGTAATGAGGCTGGGTTCATCGGTGAAAAATGCCTCGACTCCACCCCATACGTCTGGTGAAAAGTTGTCCTTGTACGCCTGATAAGTAATGTCGATGAACCGTTTTACCGCGTCGGCATCAATGATGTTGATATATTTGCGGTTGACCGCCGCGACGCCGTTCGCCTGTATGTTAAAGCCCCTGTCGCCTTCCATTGGGGGATATTCTACATAGGCGCGCAGCGTCCAGCTGCCGTCCGCCCCGGTGGTCGTAATGGCGCTGCCGTCCGCATCAACCGGAATATTTTGCGTACCCGTGGCTGTTTCCAGCTGCGCGGAGACGATTTTCGTTGTATAGTTGGGAACGGGCAGCGTAAAACTGCCGATCCCCGTCCCTGTCAATTTCAGTTCACGAAGCCCTGTGGCTTCAAATTCCTTATGCCCGTCGAGTACCTTTGTCTCAGCTGTTCCGCTTGGGTAAAGATGTTCGTCATATAACCATGTGCCCAATCCTTTTTCCTGCATGCTGCGCACATACTGGTCTGTAACCTTTAGGTTTTCCTCAGTCAGGTATTTACCGGGCCGCCAGTCAGAATTGGTTACCACCCCCCCTGCGTAGATTCCCTGAAAAAATCAGGGGTGTTGCCTTCTGTCGCCTGTTCATGCACCATCTGATACATGTTGTATTGTACAGGCGGCTCGCTGAACTGCCTGAATTCATTCTGTTTATTCACCGTTTCGTCCTCCCTTTGATAAATACTGATTGGCTGCATTGTGCTGAAGGAATCCCACAGCAGCAGGTTGATTCTGCCGGATACCGGCACCGCCGCATTGGCCGCAGCAATTTTTTTCACAGCCCCTGGCGCGATGTCTCCGTCCGCCAGAATCTCACTGTCTGTCATGACCATTCCGTCATATTTGGCGAGCACGCCCGCTGCGCTTTTGGTTGTATCCGTATCATTCACCGCAAGCAAATTTGCGTTTAACGTTTTTTCCGTCGCTGTTTGTCCCTGCTCCACTGTTCCGTATACATGAAATCCTGTGTTCTGCCCCACATTGTAGAACGAATAGGTCAGCGGCTGGTCAATGCCGTCTGCCGACATGATCGTGTTTAGTGTGATGTCCGCATAATCTCCTGTCAGTACATCGTCGAATATGGCGTTAACATCCGGTTCATACTCCGGCGGGAAATTGTTGTGAGGCAGCACTGTGCCGTCGATGCACACGCGGAGATGCCCGTCAATCTGTTTCAGGGACAGAAAATGGATTTCGCCGTCCCGAAACGCAAATTTTTGCGCCTTATTATCGTGCGGCCAGTACACCTGCTCCCCATTCACCATTTTTACCAGCTGCACGTTACAGGTTTCCAAATCCAGCGGAATAAACCGGACCACCAGCGCGTTGCCGTTGCCGCCCTCGAAAATCATGTTGTAGTTCGAGCCTGTTTTATCGACAACCTTGCCGGGAACAGCGCTCTGGTAGCATGGAATATTATCCGCCGAAAATACGACCGACACGCTTTTGCCCGTCCCGTCAAAGGTAACCGGCTGCGACTTCACCACAACCGCATTGCCTGTTTTCGTGCTGACTGTTGTTTTATCCGCCGCTTCCGTCACTGTTCCGCCCAACCATTGGTTTACAACCGGGTCGTCGAAGCTTGTTACAGTAAAGCCGCACGGGAAATAGTTGCTTGCCGCGTGCATTCCAACCTGTAAATACGCGCCTGCCGCAAAGTCCTCGTCTGTCAGGCCCGTTGCGGCCCGGTCTATCACCGGAACGTTGTTCACCCACACGGACGAGCGTCCGCCACGGTTCCGTATACTGATGGAAACCTCACTGCCGTCCTTCACCGTGGTATCGATTGGTGTACGGTAGGAAATTAAGGTCCAGTTTCCGCCGCCCGCGCCCACCGCGTCAATTTCCACCTGAAGCTGGGTCGGGGTGGCAAAGAACAGGTAGATTGCCAAACCTTTGAGCTTGTCTCTATTTGCCCAATCCATATTGACATCCCTGGAATCTTTCAGCGCAACCAGCAGGGACGCGGCGCTGTTCTGCGGTTTCCCCTCCGCCGCTCCCGACATATAACCCGGGATATTATCCAGCCGGACCGTCAAGTTCGCGCCCTTCGCGTCAACCTTTGTCGTCTTAGTAAAGGAGGCGTCCGTCTTGGTTGAAAACACCGTGCCGTCCTGCGCGGAAGATATGCTGCTCGACCCGCCGCCGGGCGATTCCGAGATGATCCACTCCGGCTTTTCATCGTAGGAAAGCACCGTCGTCGTGAAGCTTCCCGCATTCACGCTCGCGTGCATTCCGGTCTGTAAATATGCCCCGTTGGCAAAATCGCTTTCCGAAATCGCCGCGTTCGACAGGGAAAGAACATTGGTTCCATTGATAGTCGCCGTAATAGTGTTGCCATTCATGGCAAATTTAAAATCGAGCGTACCGCCGTCATCCACTTTGCCGCTCGGGTCAAATGGGTAAGAACGCGCTTTCACATCCCAGTTATCCTCGCCACCGCCGATGATTACCGGCTCGACAGCATACTCGCTCTGCCGGTTGTAATACACGTAGAACATAACGCCTTTAAAATCGTTCCGCGTTCCATAATCCGCCACCGTGGTCACATTTTTTACTGCGAACACGTAAGAAATTCCATTTATCTGCGGTTTTGGCTGCCCTGCCTCCGAATAGCCGGGGACCGTGTCGAGCCGGACTTTTGCGTTGATGTCGGCAATGTCCGCCTGATTGTTATTTGTAAAATACGTATCGTTCATTGCCGTGAACTGCACGCCGTCCTGCACTTGTGTAACGGAATACTGCTGGCTCGCGTCGCCAAATGGCGACAGGCGGGTTAAAGACCAGTCCTCCGCGCGATTGTTGTTTACAGCAAAGGCTGTCAGATTCAAAATGCCTGTCAGCAGGCAGAGCACCGTAATGAGAGAAATTGACCGTTTCATCCAATATGCCTCCCTTTCTTTATATGTATGGAATGACGGAACCCCGGCTTGTATGGGGTTCTGTCATTCTATTAAGAGCCTACGTTTTCTATCCGGCTCCGGAAGCAGCCGGATTCGAGGTGTTGCCTGCCCCGCAGGCCCGTATCATTTCAAGGCGAAAATGCCCATATAGCCTTTGATGGTGATGCTCGAACCGCTGTTGAGCGTGGAAATTGTGCCGTCATAGGGGTTGCAGATGGTAAGCTGGCCCGCTTCCGCATCTGTCAGCGTGACCGTGATGTCCTCCCCGCGGGTGTTAACGATGTAGTGCATATCCGTACCGTTCTTGGTGTACGGGCTGACAAACACCTTTCCGCCCTCCGCTGCGTTTACTTCCTTAACAGTCAGCGTGTCTGGAGACGCCTGTTTCACATCCGCAATGAAGTCGCGCACATTCTGGTTGGGCTGGTAATTGTAAAGCTCCAGCTCCGTGATTCTCGCGACGCGGTCTTTATCGCTGTCCTGCAGCACGTTGCCGCGCGTCATGTAGACGCGCACCTTCGAAGCGGTGACAGGAGCAAAATCGTGCTCTACCTTGCTGTTGGAATTGTTGTCCACTGTCGGGACCATGTTAATCCAGTATTTCCCGTTCCAATACTGTAAATTATATTCCTTCTGCTCGTATCCGCCCTGCGTATAGAAAATTGCTTTATTAAAGGTTTTCGGTTCACCTAGGTCGATTTCAACCCAAGCGGGAAGGATATGGGTGCTCCAGCTTTCCCACATGGTGACGCTGTTGTTGCCGTCCGTCACGTATTCCGGACGGTAGTTCTCATACTGGTCATCCGTCGAAGAGGCCGTTACTTTCGCGCCAAGCGCAAGGTTATCCCCGTAGTCCGTCCCTACCTCGTAGACATCGCCGGCAAATTTTGCGGCAAGTTCCTGCACGGCAGGCGTTTCCTCCTTCGAGAAGCCCAGAGAAGGCAGGCAGCCCATAAACATCAGCTTGCCTCCGGCTGCCTGGAATTCCTCCAGCAGCTTGAGCGTTTTCAGGGACAGTACCTCCGCGTTCGGAATAATCATAACCTTGTAGGTGTTTCCATTGATATTCAGCTTCCCATTTTCCACGGTTGCGTGGCTGAGCGCGTCGTCGTTTAAGAAGTTGAAATCCAGTTTGTTCCGGAACAGGCTCATGGCAACCTCTGTCAGCAGCTCATCCTTAATCGCCACCTCAGGCAACACATCGTAGGTGTTCGCGCTGGTTGGATAATAGTAGGCCTGTGTCGTCTCAATCGGATAATACAGCCCGATTTCCGCGTCCATATGCGCGTCATCGAGCATATAGCCCAGGCGCCCCACATATTCGTTGAAGGTTGTGGAGGAATCCGCCGTCTGGGTCGATATCGGATAATAGGAATTGATGTGGTCGATTCCGTTGAAATACAGCAAGGAGGCGACGCCCATCGTATAGCGCAGGTGGTCCTGCGACCAGACGTCGACGCTGCCGACCGGGCAGATTTCACACATGGAGCCGCCCTTGTTCTGCCACCGCGAGGACGAAGAAGCAAATTTCGCGCCCATAATGTTTTTCTGGGAATCGATATATGCTTCCGGCCGCACATCCAGCACGTCGATGCCAGATTTGCTCATTTTCCCGGTGCACTTCATATAGTCGCCGTATAGCGGAACGTGGTATTTCATATTCTCTTCCAGCAGCAAATGGCCGGAGCCTTTTGTGCCGTTTGCCTCGCACCATTCGGCAATCTGTCCGAAGTAATTTTCACTCATCAGGTTGCCGACCGTCTGGTAAAAATTCACCCGGTGTATTTTATCCAGTTCGCTGTCGCCGCCAAACAGGGAGGGCAGCGTTTCATTCATCGGGTAACCGTGGTCCTTTTCAAAACGCGCGGGCATTTCCGCCGCCCACGCGACCATAACCGGATCGTCCTCTTTTGCGCCGTCATGTGTTTTTACCATAATGCTAGGTTCATCTGTGAAAAACGCTTCGATGTTTTCCCAGCTCTCCGGCGACAGATTGTCCTTATACCCCTGGTATGTAAAGTCCACAAAGCGTTTCATGGCCTCGCGGTCAAGCAGGTTCGCATATTTTCTGGGATTTTCAAACCCTGCCACATTGAAGGTTTTGTCTCCCGGGAATGTCGGAAATACCACCCAGCAGCGCAGCTCCCAGTTTCCGTCCATCCCATCTGTAGCAACCGCTTTGGCGTCCTTTTCAACCGGAACCTCTATTCCGCTGGTGGTGTCCGCCTTCCCGTCCACGACAGGATACAGCACGGCACGCATAACTTCTACCGTATATTCCGGAATTTCCAGCTTTTTCGCGCTCTTTCCCTCTCCTGCAAGCACAAGCTGCCGAATACCGCGGGATTCATACTCCGGATGGCCTTCTACAACCAGTTCCCGTGCAGTGCCGCTCGGGTAGGTATGTTCGTCATAGAGCCAGGTATGCAGCCCCAGGCTTCTCCCATAGGTCAGGTTCGTATCCGTCAGCTGAAAGGCGTCCGGATCCTTCAGGTAATCCTGATTCCATTTTACATTGGTCACAAAGCCGCCCAGATTGTATTGCTTCAGCTGGTCCAAGTCCTTAGCGGCGGAACCTTCATCCTGCCAATAATGCTCCATCTGGTAAACCCGGTATTGATTATCAGGATTTCGAAAGGCATTCGCATCCGGTACGAAACCGCCTTCCTGCGCGAAAACGGACGCCGGCGTACCGAGTGCAACGGCCGCGCTTAAAACAGCACAGAGCCATTTCTTCATCGTTATTCCTCCTTTTTGTTGCCTTGCAATGCCCAACAAGCAGGGGATGTTCTCCCCTGCTCAATGGCCTTGTTCTATTCCGAGGCTTTTACCTTCGCCAGCGCCTCTTTATAATTGGTCGTGTGGTATTGGTACACATCGTCGTAACCCATACCCTTGATTTCGTTGATAATCTGGTCTTGTAAGGAATTGAACTCTTCTTCCGACGAAGCAAGAATCATCTTTGGCAGGTTGGACTGGAGATAGCTGAGAATTTTATCGTCCGTCCGTTTTACGTCCGTTGAAGTTTCCGGCAGCAGCGCCGTTACCATACCCGTGTTGTCCTCGACCAAAACGCCCTTTTCCTCCGGATACTCTCCTGGAAGTTCAACGCCGTAGCGTTCGCAGAAATCCTTATCCATCGGAGACATATTTGCAATAGCGGTCTCGCGGTCGGAGATGATCAGCTTTTCATCATTTTCCTTATCCCAGTCATAATAGGTTCCCAGACCGCACCAGTTCTGGTATTTCGTCGCGCCTGTCACGCCAACCCACTCCGGATTGTTTTTCTGCGTATCCAAAAATTCCTGCGTCACCTTCCGTTTACCGTTTTCCACAGTAAAGTCTACGCCTTCGATACCATTGATAATCATGTTTGCGCCCTCACGGGAGTACAGATAGTTCAGAATCTGCATCGCGCGCTCTGGGTCTTTGCAGCTTTTGTTCACAAACCACATCCGGTTGGCGTCGCCCGCCTCCTTGTTGCTGACGGCGTACTCCTGGTTTTTCCGCGGAATCGGCATGGACGCGTATCCCCTGTCCTCATACCCTGCGGATTTCAAAACCTGGTTAGAATCTCTGGTCTGCCAAACCGCCTGGGAGGAAAGCAGCTTATTCGTGGAACCCTTCTGGATTGCCGTGTCATATTTCTGTGTCAGTGAATCCGGGTCTAAAAGTCCCTTCTGGTTTGCCTTGAACCAGAATTTTGTTCCCTGCCAGAGCAGGCTGTTCTCCTTGTCATAAATCATGCTGGAAATCTCGTCTGTTTTCCGGTCGATTTGGAGCATTCCGTCCAACATATACGTGTAGCTCGTCAGAAACGCGCCGCCCATGTAGTATGGCCAGAGGTCCCAGTCGAACCACGGCGAGAAACCATAAACCTTTTCCCCGTCCTCATTCGTCGGATGCAGCTTCTGCATCTGTTCCACAACGTTCAGCCAGTCGTCGTCCGAATTAATTTCCGGGTAACCCAGTTCTTTATAATAATCCCAGCGGACAAACTGCCCTACGATTGCGCTCGCGCCGGACTGTTCCCCGACCTGTGTCGGCAGGAAATACAGCTTGTTCGTTCCGTTTGAAAAATTCTCTTTTGAGAATTCAACCGCTTTCGGCGCATTTGCCGTGATGTCCGTTCCCAGCTTTTCCATGTATTCATCAAGCGGAATCGCGGTGTCGCTCTCAATAACACGCTGGACATATTTTGCCTGGGTCTGCACAATGTCCGGCAGGCTGTTGCTCGCCAGAAGGACGTTAAACTTTTCATCGGTCGGATGGGTGTCGATGTCCATCCTGTCTCTTATACACATCTCCGAGCCCACGAGACCGTACTAGATCTCG
>CABSKZ010000071.1 GCA_902478395.1 uncultured Eubacteriales bacterium
CAACAAAACCTGAGGTAAGCGCACCCATCACGGCACGTTTCTGCTTTTCCTCCAGATTAAGGCCGGTCTCCTGCTCCAGCTGGCTGATTTCCCGTTCCAGCTTGTCCTTACCATCCGCACTGAATCGCCCTGCCAGGGAACGGATTTCATAGGCAAGATTTTTTTCCGCGTTATAAAAAATAGGAAGAAACATACATTCCGTTTCTCCATCGTGTTCACTGAATAATTCATGTTCAATCAGTAGGTTCACAAGTGCGTTTTCCACCTCTAAATCGCTGACGCCTAGCATCTTCATCGTCAAGCTGACCAGAACAGGACGCGGCAGATAGGTGTGTCCACCGGAGAGCGCGTAAAAAGACAGGGTGTATTTGATGCCGGATTTCACCCTGTTTTCATCATTTTGCCGTATGCCCATACTGCGCGCCACGCCGTCTGCAGTTTTAAAGCTGATGCCCTCAATTCTTTCACACAGCACATACGGATTCTTTTTAATCTCCTCTACGGCTCTGTCGCCCAAGCAGTCATACACCTTCACAGCAAAGTTTGGCGTGATGTTATACTTCTGCAAAAACATGATAAGCTGTTCCTTGTCATAAATCGCAAGATACGACTGCTGCATTTCATGTGCCTTTTTCAGGCTGATGCCTTTGATTTCCGCCAGTCGCTCCGGCATGTCGACAATCACGCGCAGGCTGTCGGAACCGAAGCGGTCTACAATTTTCTCCGCTGTGGATTTTCCGATGCCCCGCACCACGCCGGAGGCAAGATAGGCTAAAATCGCATCCTTCGTCGTTGGCTCCACGCGCTCAAAATATTCCACCTTCAACTGCTCGCCGTAGCTCTGATGCGTAATCCACCGGCCGCTGACCATCAGAAGCTCACCGGGCTTAATGTATGGGATGTAGCCGACACAGGTAATCAGCCCGATTTCATTCGCATCGAAGTCGAATACCGCATACCCGTTTTCTTCATTTGAAAAAATGATCTCGTCCACCCGGCCTTCATACGCCGCCTGCTCTCCCATACAATCACCGCCCTTTCTACACACTTTTTGATATAACAAGACACCCGACCACCACCGCCGGGCCTCTAATTGCACAGTACTTTATTTTCATGAAACCATTTTGCATATTTTCCTTAACGATAATATGCTAAACAGATTGAGCTATCTATTTCATGCATAAACTTTTCACTATTTCATTGAGATATCTTGTCTTTCATTCCCAACCGTTCTTTCACATACCGCGCTGCCTTTTCCTCAAGCGCACTATTCGTACAGTCAAACCACTCGTACCGCTTATCGCGCCGGAACCAAGTCAGCTGCCGTTTCGCGTAATTGCGGCTGTTTTTCTTCACCAGTTCCAGGCACTCTTTCTCGCCGCACGACCCATCCAGATAGGCAAACACTTCCTTATAACCGATGCCCTGCATGGATTGCATGTCCGCCGTCAGACCCGCGCTGCGCAGTCTACGCACCTCGTCAATCAGACCTGCCTCCGCCATCTGGTCTACCCTGCGGTTGATTCTACCGTACAAAATCTCGCGTTCGGCGGCCAGAGCCAGCATAACCGGCTCGTATGGGGACGGCTCCGCTTTCGAATGGGCATTTTGCTCCGTCATAGTGACGCCCGTCGTTTTAAAAATTTCAATGGCGCGCACCACGCGCTTGCGGTTATTTGGGTGAATCATCCGCGCCGCCTCAGGGTCAATTGCAGCCAGCATGGCATGCAGGGTTTCGTCTCCTTGCTCCTGTGCCAGAGCGAACAATTCTTTCCGTAGGGCAAAGTCAGTTTTTCCCTCTGTAAATTGGACATTATCAATCAGGGATGAAATATAAAGCCCCGTTCCTCCAGCTATAATCGGCAACCTGCCTCTTGCGGCGATATCCGAAATATACGCTTTCGCACGTGTGACATACTCCGCGACAGAAAACGGCTTGTCCGGCTCCACCTCGTCTATCAGCCAGTGCTTCACGCCCTCTGTTTCCTCTGGCGTCGGTTTCGCGCTGCCAATGTCCATTCCTTTGTAAATCTGCATGGAATCAGCCGAGACGACCTCTCCTCCGAAACACTTTGCCAACGAAACTGCAAGTTTTGTTTTTCCCGTCGCGGTCGGTCCTGCGACCACGATAATATTCTGTTTCATCTATACAATCCTTTTAAACTGTTTCTCAATAAATTCCTTTGTAAACGCGATAGTAATCGGCCTCCCGTGCGGGCAAGTATTGATGCCCTCCAGAGAAAACACCGCATCCAGAAGCGTCTTCATTTCCGGCCCATGCAGGGTATGGTTCGCTTTAATCGCGCCGCGGCACGAAATCCGGTACAGCATTTTGCTGACGATGTCGTCCCCCACGTTTTTGCGTTTGTCCGCAAACATACCGATAATCTCCACCAACAGGCTTTTCAGTTCGTCCTCCGGTAAATCCTCCGGGGTATTGCGGATAATGACGGAATCCTCTCCGAACTCCTCCACAAAAAAACCAAGCCGGTTCATTTGCTCCTCGTTTTCTCTATAAGCCGCCATTTCCGCCCCGGTCAGCTTCACTACTGTTGGAAACAATAACGCCTGCGATGCGATCTGCCTGTTCTGGTATTGCCGGAGCAGCTCTTCATACCGCAGCCGTTCATGTGCGGCATGCTGGTCGACCATCAGCATTTTTCCGTCCTTTTCCACGATGATATACGTCTGAAACACCTGGCCGCAGATGCGGTATTCCGGCGTTTCTGCCAGATTTATCTCAAATGGCTTGTCCCGTTTATCACTGCACTCTTCAGGAAGTGAGTCTTTCTGTATTTCCGGATTAGGAACGCTCTCTGCTGCCGCTGGTCCAGCCTGTTCCGGCAATACGGTACCATTCTCCCCCGTCTTCACTTGCGGCGGGACAAGCTGTGTCACTTTGAATTGCTCTGCTGGAGCGGGAGGCTCGTCCTCCTGTTTTTTCCACAGCGGACGCATCGGCTCTTCCCGCATAGTCGTATTGTACGGAACTTTTTGCACCACCGTCTTTTCGGCCAACTCCGGAACGCGCGTGGGCTGTTTCTCCTCAACCTCCGGGATGTCCGTTCTTCTGTACAGCGCGTTTTTCACTGCCCAATAAACGCAGTGGTATACATCCTTCTCATTGGCAAACTTTGCTTCCAGCTTCGTCGGATGGACATTAATATCCACCGATGCAGGATTCAATTCTATATGTAACACACAAGCGGGAAACTTTCCAACCATCAGTTCATTTTTATAGGCTTCCTCCACTGCCCGGCTAATCAGAGGGCTTTTGATGTACCGCCCATTGATAAAGAAATTTTGCATATTGCGGTTTGGTCGGGAAATTTCAGCCTTGCCACATAAACCATGCACGCGGATATGCAAATCGGAAAAGTCCACTTCAACCATAGCCTTCTGCACATCGCGCCCATAGACGGAGAACACGCAGTTTGACAGGATGTTGTCTCCTGCGGTGAACAGCATTTCCTTTCCGTTGTTAATAAATTTAAACGAAATATGCGGATGGGACAGTGCCAAACGGTTTATCATGTCCGCTATGTAGCCAGCCTCCGTATAATCCTTCTTTAAAAACTTCATCCGTGCGGGCGTGGAATAGAACAGGTCGCGCACGATGATGGTCGTCCCATCTGGGCAGCCGGCCTCGCCGCACTCTACAATCGTGTCATCCCGGCTCACCAAATGCGTTCCAAGCTCTTCCTCTGCGGCCTTCGTGTAGATTTCCATCTTGGATACGGCGGATATGCTCGCAAGCGCCTCTCCTCGGAAGCCCAAGGTCCGGATAGCTTCCAGATCCACCGCATCGGATATTTTACTCGTTGCATGGCGCAAAAGAGATAGCTTCGCATCCTCCATCGTCATACCGCAGCCGTTATCTGTCACGCGGAGATACGCAATACCGCCGCCCTTGATTTCCACCGTAATATGGGTAGAACCCGCGTCGATAGCATTCTCCAGCAGTTCCTTCGCCACAGAGGCAGGGCGCTCCACAACCTCGCCGGCCGCTATCATACCCGCAACCGTTTTATCCAGCAGTTTAATTTTTCCCATTTTTCCCTCCGCTTCTAATGCCAGAGCTTCATGACATCCATAAACGCAATGAAGATGGACAGCAAAATCAGTGCCGCAAAGCCTATCATATGCACCATGCCTTCTTTTTCCGGCGGCAGCGGCTTTCTCCGGACGATTTCGACCAGCACGAACAAAATTCTGCCGCCGTCCAGCGCAGGGATAGGCAACAGGTTGAAGATTCCCAGGTTAATCGTCAGCAGCACAGCCAGGTTCAAAAGCTGCAGCAGCCCTACCCCGCCGGGTTTCACAGCCTCTTGCACCGCCGAACCGATTTCAGAAACGATCCCAATCGGACCGGAAAGCTGTGTAATTTTCACCTCACCCGTAATTAAATCAAACAGGGATTCAATGATGAGCTTGGAATAAAAGAAAGTTCCATAATATGCGTTTTTTACGGTTAATCCAAAACTGTTGTCTGCCGCCGAGCCGCTGAACCCATAAACATACTTGCCGCCCGACTCCCGCGGACGAATTGGTATGTCGAGCTCTTCTCCGTCCCGTCTGACTGTGAAATTGGTTTCTTTACCGTTTTTCCCGGCTGTCTCCCACATAATATCATCATAAAGATGGGTTCTTGCCCCATCAATTTTTCGAATTTCATCCCCTGTGCGGAGCCCCGCCTCATATGCGGCAGAACCGTTTTCGACGTTTCCTACAACGGTTGTCGCAACCTGCGGCTGGCCGCCTATCATCAAGCATAGCAGAACAAAACCGAGCAGGATGTTCATAAACGCGCCCGCTACCAAAACCAGCAACCTCGCCCATGCCGGCTTGTTATTCAGCGCATGCGGGTCGTCAGAATCTGTGTCTTCTCCCTCCATCGCACAAAAGCCGCCGATGGGGAACGCGCGGATGCTGTAGAGGGTTTCCCCCTTCTGAAATTTCACCAGCTTCGGCCCCATGCCAAGTGCAAACTCCAGCACGCGGATGCCCGTCGCCTTCGCCATGATAAAATGGCCCAGCTCATGGATAAAAATGAGCAGGGCAAAAATAAGGATTGCTGCTATAATTGTCAGAAAGATTGTCATAACCTGTTTTTCCTCCGCGGCGGGGCCGTCCCGCCTCTGTCTCCACGGCAACGAAGAGCGGCCCAGCCATAAGGCGTTCCGCCCGGCGTCTCCCGTTAATTTCTGTTTCCTATTCTATGCAGATTCGCGAGAACATATTCTCTCGCCCAGCAGTCCGCCTCCAAAATGTCGGCAATAACTGGATTCTGTTTTACATGGTGTGCTTCCATCGCGCCCTCCACCAGCTCCGCAATATCAAGAAAATGTATCTGATCCCGCAAAAACAATTCGACAGCCGCCTCGTTTGCACCATTTAGCACAGCGGGCATAGTTCCGCCCACTCCGCCCGCCCGGTACGCAAGCGCCAAACAACGGAAGGTCTCCAAATCCGGCTCGTCGAAGGTCAGGCTCCCGCAGGAGAGCAAATCCAGCTCATTTCCATACATCTCCACGCGCTGCGGATACGTCAGCGCGTATTGAATCGGCAGCCGCATATCCGGCGCGCCGAGCTGCGCCAACACAGCGTTGTCCACAAATTCTACCATCGAATGGACAATGCTCTGCCGGTGCACAAGTACCGATACCTGGTCAAATGACAGACCAAACAGGTGCGCGGCCTCCATTACCTCCAGCCCTTTGTTCATCATTGTGGCGCAGTCCACAGTGATTTTTGCGCCCATTTCCCAGTTTGGATGACACAGCGCCTGCGACTTTGTAACACCGGAAAGCTCCGATCGGGTCTTACCGAAAAACGGGCCGCCGGAAGCAGTCAGAATAATCCGTTTTACCTCCTGTTCCCGGCTTTGAATTCCCTGCAAGCACTGGAAAACAGCACTGTGCTCGCTATCTACAGGCACGATTTGCACTTGGTTCTCTCTGGCCAATTCCATAACCAAACCGCCGGCTGTCACCAGCGTTTCCTTGTTTGCAAGCCCAATCCGCTTTCCAGCACGAATCGCTGCCAATGTCGGCTCCAGCCCCGCAATCCCAACAATTCCGGTAATAACCGTATCGCTCTTTGGCATAGCCGCCGCTTCTGCCATACCGTGTACGCCGGCGATTACCCGGGTATCGGTATCCGCAATTTTCACTTTTAGCTCCTGCGCTTTCTGGGCATCTGCCACACAGACTGTGTGTGGCCTATATTTACGTATCTGTTCTTCCAACAGTCCAATACTGGTATTCGTCGTCAGGCATTCCACCGCAACGTCCTTCATAGCGTCGGCCACAGCAAGTGTCTGCACACCGATAGACCCTGTAGAACCCAGAACTGTAATATATCTCATAGATAATTTGCCTCACATTTTTCTTTTGATATGGATGGTGCCGGCTTCATTTCCGCCATCTCCAGCCGCGTTCCGCATGCTTCTTAATAAATGACCGGAACGAACAGGAGAAAATAGTACACCACTGGCGCGACAAAAATCAGGCTGTCTGCCCGGTCCAAAATCCCGCCGTGCCCCGGAATCAGGTTGCCGAAGTCCTTCGTGTGGCATTCCCGTTTAATGACAGATGCCGCCAAATCGCCAAATTGGGCAAATACGCCGCACAGCAGCGCAAGGAGCAGCAATCTCGGATAGGATACCGTGTAGCCGCCGACCCAGAACTGAATAACCAGGCCATAAACCATAAACATCAGAACACAGCCCACAACCGCGCCAATGGAACCCTCCACCGTTTTGTTCGGGCTGACACTTGGAATCAGTTTATGCCTGCCGCACAGCTTGCCTGTAAAATACGCAAAGGTGTCTGGCATCCATGCGCCGAGGAGTGGTAGAAAAATCAGTATAACACCATTTTCCATCTGGCGGATAAAGGTCAGATGGTATAGAAACAGCACCGCATAAATCAGCATGAAAAATGAGGTCCCTACGTCATAAAACTTAATCCTGTCGTTCCAGACAATGGAACAGATTAAAAGCAACATGAGGTAAGCAACCAGAATAAACGTAAAAATTCCTTTCTGGTAGCCCTGAAAACTGATAAAGGGTGTCAGCATAATCGCGATTGCGGCAATATAATCAAGCAGGACAATCTGCCACTTCGTTTCCTGTTTGAATGACATATAAAGCTCATACAAAGCCAGCAGGCAGGCAATGGAAATTGCCAGATTGAACACCCATACGGGCGCAAAAATCAAGAGCAGTATAATAATTGAACCCACAACCGCCGACAATACTCTGATGCCAAGCTTAGACCACATAGGATTCCCCCATATTCAAGATTCCGTTCCGCCGCGAAGCAATCGAAGCGGAGTGCCTGCACCGCAGGTCAAACGCCGCCGAACCGCCGGTTCCGGTTTTGATACTCTAAAATTGCCTTTGTAAAGTCCTTTTTGGTAAAATCGGGCCAGTTGATATTCGAAAACCAAAGCTCGCTGTACGCAGACTGCCAAAGCAGGAAATTCGAAATCCGCAGTTCCCCGCTGGGCCGGATAATAAGGTCCACATCCGGGATCTGCGTAAACAGCCGGGAGGATATTGCGGCCTCGGTAATGTCCTCCCTATGTATTTCTCCGCGGCGCACACCATCATACAAGCTTTGCACCGCCTGCACGACCTCCTGCCGGCCTCCATAGTTGATGGCGAGGTACAGCGTCATACCGGTATTATCCTTTGTATAGGCTTCTACATTTTCAATCTCCGCGTTGATTTCATCGGATAATGCGCCCCGATCGCCAATGACTTTTATTACCGTATTTTTTCCTGCTAACTGGTCAATATCGCGCAGATACTCCAGCAGCAGTTCCATCAGGGCGTCGACCTCTTCCTTCGGGCGTTTCCAGTTTTCCGTAGAGAAGGCATAGGCCGTAATGTAGCGGATACCCATTTGTTCCGCAAACTCGGTAATCGTCCGCAGGTTCTGTGCGCCAGCGCGGTGGCCCGCACTGCGGGGAAGGCCGCGCCGTTTTGCCCAGCGGCCGTTCCCGTCCATGATGATACCGACATGCAGAGGCAGATTTTCCGGATCTATCTCCTGCAAGAGTTTTTTTCCTGAGAAACGATGCATCAATCGTTTAAAAATACCAATCACTCCAAATAGGGCATTCGGCTGCCTGCTTTATACTTCCATAATTTCCTTATCTTTGTTCGCGGCAATCGAATCGATTTCCTTAATATATTTATCCGTCAAGTCCTGGATGTCCTTTTCAATGTCCTTCAAATCATCCTCGGTAATTTCACCGTTTTTCTTTTGTGCCTTAAAGGTTTCCAGCGCGTCCCTACGGATTCCGCGGATAACGACTTTTGCTTCCTCAGCACGTTTGGAAACAGCTTTCACCAGTTCCTTTCTGCGTTCCTCCGTGAGCGGCGGGAAGTTGATACGCAGCGCTTTTCCGTCGTTGTTTGGCGTTAGGCCAATGTCCGCTTTCAAAATTGCCTTTTCCACCTCGTGGAGGATGGAAGCATCCCACGGCTGCACCATCAGCGTACGCGGCTCTGGCACGGAAACCGTTCCCACCTGCGGAACCGGAGTCGCTACCCCATAGTAATCCACCATCACCTTGTCCAGAATTCCGGGATTCGCCCGCCCGGCGCGAATTGTCGTGTAGTCGCTCTCCAGCGCCGTAATTGCCTTTTCCATCTTTGCTTTCAAATCTTCGTACATCAATAACCACCCTTTCCGCCGCGCATACCGCGGCCCATCATATTGGCCCTTTTTCCGTTACGCCGGACAGCCTCCCGGCAAATTACAAATTCAATTTGAAACAACCGTACCGATTTTTTCTCCGCACAGCACACGGATAATATTTTGCGGATCATCAAGCCCAAACACCAGAATCGGGATATTGTTGTCCATACATAGGGAGGTCGCGGTAGAATCCATTACGCCCAAACCTCGGTTCAGCACATCAATGTAGGTCAGGCTGTCGAACCGCTTCGCGTCCGGATTTTCATTGGGGTCACTGTCGTAGACACCGTCTACCTTTTTTGCAAGGAAAATAGCTTCCGCGTCAATTTCTGCCGCGCGAAGCGCCGCCGCCGTATCTGTGGAGAAGAATGGGTTGCCCGTTCCACAGCCGAAAACAACAACCCTGTTTTTCGAAAGGTGGCTGATGGCCTTCCCCCGGATATACGGCTCCGCAATCTGCCGCATATCAATCGCAGTCTGAACCCGTGTTGGTATGCCTGCCGCCTCAAAGGAACTCTGCAGCGCAAGGGAGTTGATGACCGTTGCCAACATGCCCATATGATCCGCGCGCGTGCGATCCATGTCCTTTCCGGTCCGGCCGCGCCAGAAGTTTCCGCCTCCTACGACGACAGCAATTTCCACCCCCATATCATTGCATTCCTTAATGACCTTCGAAATCCGGCTGAGCGTATCCTCGTCCAGCCCGAATCCTTTTCCTCCTGCGAGGGCTTCCCCGCTAATTTTTAAAAGTATCCGTTTGAATTTCGGTACCATAACAACCTCCTGATAGTTTCATTTTATCGTTTTCAGCTTCTGTTTATTCCAGACCTATTATATATTGATTCGTTTGATTATTCAAGTCATTTAAAACCATATTTAAAAAATATTCATATCACATTTTAGCCAACCAGTTAACATAAATTCCACAATAACGGATTGTAAACAAAAGTTATTAACACTGTCAACAGGGTTATCAACAGTTTTTTTCGACAAATCGGCCTAAATTCGCCGCTTTTATTCTGCAAAATTCAACTTTTTTTGAAAACTCACAACTGCCTGTTACTATTTCCGATTGACATAACAACATTTTCTTATGCAATATTCCTAAAGAACAACTGTTTTATGCCGGGTAACATGGCAATTTATATTAACAACGCACGGAAGGCCTGCTATGTGGGTCGGAAATGTTTCAATATGCACCGCGAGCGCGGTTGTCTTTCCACCGAACCCCTGCGGGCCGATTCCGGTATGATTAATTTTTTCCAGCAGCTCCTGCTCCAAATCTGCATAATATGGATCCGGATGATGCCCTCCGACCTCCCTCGTCAGCGCGTGCTTCGCAAGCTGGGCGCACTTCTCCACGGTTCCGCCGATTCCGACGCCCACTACAATTGGCGGACATGGATTTGAGCCAGCCTTTAAAACCGTATCCAGAATGAAATCCTTCACACCGTCCAGTCCTTCGGCAGGCTTAAGCATCTTTAGCGCGCTCATATTTTCGCTGCCGAATCCTTTTGGCGCAATGGTAATTTCCAGCTTGTCCCCTTCTACAATATCATAATGAATCACCGCAGGCGTGTTGTCTCCGGTGTTTCCGCGCCGGATGGGGTCCGCAACTACGGACTTGCGCAGATAGCCCTCCGTATACCCGCGACGGACACCTTCGTTGATGGCATCTGTCAGCAGGCCGCCCTCCAGCCTGACCTCTTGGCCAATCCTTACAAAAAATACTGCCATCCCTGTGTCCTGGCAGACCGGAATCTGCTCGTGCGCGGCGATATCAGCATTTTCCACCAGCTTTTCTAGAATCTCTTTTCCAACAAGCGAGGTTTCCTTCTCTTTCGCCCGGCACAGCGCACCGAGCACATCGTCTCCTAAAAAGGTGTTCGCCTCGATGCAAAGATTTCTCACCGCATCGGCTATCATATCTGTATGAATTGTTCTCATGCCTTTTCCTCCCCGCTTTCTTCCTTCGGCTGTTTTCCGAACACCCAAAGGCGGTTGCCCAGAAAGTTCACAGCAAGGGAGAAAGGAATCGCCGCCACTTTACAAAACAGAACCGCATTATCTCCGGTTAGCTGGAAACCAATCCCCGCCGCCGACAACAGCTGGTTAGCAAGCCGATAGAGATGGAATACATCGGAAAACAGATTCAAG
>CABSKZ010000072.1 GCA_902478395.1 uncultured Eubacteriales bacterium
ATTCCAAGCAGAACTTTAATCAGCAGGACGTTAATTAGGACCGTCGCTGTTTCAAACTGTCCGAACGAGATTATTTTTTTATGCAAATGTTTCACCTTCCTCATGCTGTCGCTCGTTATTTCCGTTTTTTATTCCGTTCCGGCCTGTAATGCTCGCTTGGTTCCTGTTTGGAATTGTTGTAGTCCGGCTTGGAGGTTTTCTTATAATCCCGCCCGATAAACATGGTCCGGAAAAATCCCTCCCGCGTGCGCGGTGCCAGCGGCGCGAGGAACCGTACCCCAAAGGATTTCGTTGTAGCGAGTAGCAAGACATGGATGAACAGGCAAACCGTGAACCCCAAAAAGCCGGCAGCTGCCGAAAAGGCGATATATACGAATTTCATAATGCGGAAGGTCAGGCCCATATTGTAATTCGGGGTACTTAAAGAACCAACCGCCGTGAATGCCACGATGATGATAATAATCGGGCTGACGATGTTTGCCGTGACCGCTGCCTGCCCTAAAATCAGCGCGCCCACAATCCCGATGGAAGGCCCTCCAATGCTGGGAAAGCGGATTTCCGCCTCGCGAATCAGTTCAAACGCCAGCTCCAGCACTACCAGTTCCACGATGGTTGGAAACGGTGTTTTCTCAAATGAGGATTCCAACGCGTACAGAAGGTCTGTGGGGATCATCTCATGGTGGTATTGCGTTATGACGATAAACAGCGCGGGCAGCAGGACCGAGGCGATCAACGCAAGGTAGCGGACAAAATTGAGCAGATTCGCATATGGCACACGCATATAGCGGCTGTCCGCGGTCTTCATAAAGGTAAAAAAGGTCGCAGGCATCACTAAGGCGAAGGGGCTTCCGTTCACCAGAACAACCACGTTGCCGTCACAGATTTCCATCGCCGCGCGGTCAGGGCGCTCCGTCGCCAAAATTTGCGGCATAAGCTTCCAATTGGAATCCTCGAGGAAGTTGGAAAGCTCCTCGGACGTGAAGATATAGTCGGCGTCAACCTGCCCGATGCGGCGTTTTACCTCTTGCACCAGGCTGTCATTCGCCATGTTCTTGATGTACATTACCGCGCAGGGGGTTTTGCTCTTCCGCCCCGCCTCCATGTTTTCAATTACGAAGTTCGGGTCCTTAATAGTTTTTCGCAGCAGCGCGGTGTTGGTGCGGATTAATTCATTGAAGCCCTCCTGCGGCCCTACGATTGCCCCCTCCGTCGTCGGCTTTGACAGGCCGCGCCGGTCCCAACCCTTGGTGTCTGCCACAAAGCAGCGGTCTATTCCGTCAATGAATACACCACACCCGCCAAAGCAAACAAGGTTAATCGCTTTTTCGTAGTTTTCTGAAACCAATACATCGTGCTGGGTTATCAGCTGCTGGCTGATAAATTCCCGCACGTCGCAGTTCGGGGGGATAGCTGTGGATATCTGCATCAGCGGTTTTAAAACAAACGAACCGATATTGTCGCGGCTCGCCAGGCCGTCGAAATAAAAAATGAACGCGTCACGAAGCTCTTCTCCCACCGTAACCTTCATGTTACGGATGATTAAGTCCCCGGAATCGGGATAGTTCAGAAATTCTTTCACTTTCACAAGGTTTTCCGGCAAGTCTGCCGATACAAGAACGTCCTGATCCGGCAGATGTATCAGGTGGTTGTCCTGCTCCTTTGAGATATATCCTTCGGTGGACTTATGAAAATCCAGAAACGTCTGCCATTTTCCCATGACTTGCCTCCCAAACGAATTTGTGGTAATAGTATTGACAAATGCAGGCTGGAATATACCAAGCTAGATACAGGCAAAGCGATATCTGTTTTTTTTCAGATAAAAATAAATATTAGACAAAAAAATACCGGCGCCGCATCTGCGGTGCCGGCGTGCGCTGATAAGACCGAAAACCTATGATTTTTTCTAAGCGCAGAGGAATAGAGCGGAGAAGGGCAACTGTTCTGCAAGCAAAGGCATTAGCGCAGAAACATTTTGTGTAATCACGAGCATTTTAACACATGCTTGTTCAAAAATTGCCTTTTGGAGCTGTCTGGTTTGTTCCCCCATACGCCTGCCGGATTCGCCCCTTAGGGCATGCGATACTCGTCAGGCTATGCAAAAACCACTTTGTGTGGCCTTTGATAAAATGAGGCTCCTGCCGCACAGCGCCGGCACATCGAATCTTTGATAGTTTAAATTTTATAGAAAACCAGCCGCTACCTGCTGTTATATCGGTCAAGCGCCCGCTGGTAAATTTCTATGACCTCGTCTATCCCCATCTCTTTCAACTCCTGCCGGAAGGAATCAAAATTTTCCAGACTCTCCTGCCCTGTAATGAATTCCTGCAGGCATTTTTCTTTATATGGGGCTATTACCCCAAGCAGGGCGGACGCACGGTTAGACTCCTCCACCGTCAGCGTAATGGGCGGAATTGTATGGTTTGCCTTGTTTTTACTCCACAGCCGGATGGCCTCATGTTGCTGCGGGTATTGCATATATTGCTCATATTCCCGTTTGTCCTGCACAAAGGGACCGCCGTAAGACGACGCCATATACCGTCCCATTGCGTATACCATGGCTAGCCCGTCCGGGTTATTTGTAATCAGCTCTGTATAGGTGGGGTAGCCATCCACCATTTCATACGATTCCCCTTCAATCCCAAAGTTGAACAGCATATGCCCTTCCTCGCTGTATCCATAATCGAAAAAGGCGGCGGCCGCTTCCAGATTTTTGCAGGCTTTGGTCACGCCAACGCTGTTTGTGGGAACGTAGTTGAAATCCTTCTGGCCAAACTCGGGCATATCCCCCCTGGTTAGTACGGGATACTTCGTACCGGAGAGCTCCGCGCCAGGCACCCGCCTCTGCAGCACCGGCAAATAGGAGCCCATGCCGCTTCCCGCCGAGGCCATAAACGCCCCCGCCTCTCCGCTGGTGACCTTGGAATCAAACGCCTTTTCATCGTGCAGATAATATTCCGGATCCAGCAATCCGTCCCGGTACCAACTGGAAAACAATTTCAGGAAAGAAAAATAGGCATCCTGCATTTCCCCGTACTTCACCACGCCGTCGTCCTGATAGATCCCCATTGTCACGCCGTAGGCGCCAATAAACATGCCGGTTTCCCGCAGACTCATTCCTTTGAATGTCAGCGGGTAGTCCAGCCCTTCCTTCTGGAAGATGCGGAGCGCGTTTTCCCAATCGCTGATGGTTTCCGGCAGGGGAAGTCCATGCTTGTCCAGAATATCCTTGCGGATCTGTGGGCCAAACCAGGACAGCAAATAATCATCCCCGCGAAGGAATGGGAAAATATAATAGCCCTCGTTATCGAGACTCACCTGCTTTTTCCAGTCTGGATTCTCCTCCAAAATCCGGTTCAAATTGGGCGCGTGCTGCTGAACCGCGTCCGTCAAATCGACCAGCAGGCCTTCCTCAATCGCGCGTGCCGGGCCGCCGCGGTACATAATGAAGTCTTTTTCAATAAAATCGGTCAGTTCCCCTGACGACACCATCGTGTTAAAGCTTTCCGCTTCCTGTCCGCCGGGCGGATGGACAAACTGCAAAGTCACACCCGTTCGCCGCTGCAGTTCCTGGTAAAACGGTACTTCGATGAAATTGTCAGCCGTTTTGGCGATATGCGGATAAAGCGGTATCCACCATGTAAAGGAAGGATTTTGTTCCTCCGGAGGCGGAGTGCCGCCGCAGCCGCTTAGGAGGGGTCCCGCAAACAAAAAAACTGCAAGAAGGCCCGCTAAAGATGTTTTCCGTTTCATAGTTACTACAATTCCTTTTCAAACAAAAATTTGGTTTTCAGCGCCTTACCTGCAACCTCCATGGACAGAATTGTCCTGTACATCACATTTCCCCAGTCTCGCACATGGCTCGGGTCAGTCAAGTCGCGCCGTTCGATTTCAGCCTCCATCGCCGGACTGAACCGCACAGAAATTCCTCCTTCCAGCTTTAAAATCCCCGGCGCTGCTATCACAGGCTTCAGCACAGACATAAATATAAATGAAACCCGGTTTGCCTCTTGCTCAAATTCTGCCTGTTCTTCTATTATGATATTGCCCTCCGCCATTGTGGCAGTTCTTTTCCAGGCGGCCAGCCCCGCCTCCGGCTCATATGCCCGTGCAATATCGCAGGAAAACGAACATGCCGATTTACTTTCTGCAAACACCGCATCTGCTGCGTGGAACTGCGCACCCTCTTTCTGCTCCTTTCCGTTTACGACGGGGATATTATGGTAGCTGGAGCGCATAGTCCACAGCGTGTAACGGAATCTGCTGTCAAAGGTTTTTGCCGTATAGCTCTCCACGCTTGGGTCAATAAACTGTGGATTCCCATTATAGTAGATAATAAAGGAGCCGACATCGTTATGGTTATGCGATTCCGCGTTGGAGCCGCCTTTCATCGCGAGATAAAACCCGCCCTGGGCTTCCCGCATCGTCGCAATCTGCAAATTTTCCAGATAGCCGTTTCCCGGTAGCTGCCGGCACTCTGGAAGCTGGTTTTCAATCTCATCATAATGCAGTATGAGCGGGATTTCCCGAATCAGTTGAACAAATTGATGCTCAAACCCGTTTTTGACGTGTTCCGCCAGGTTCTTTCTAGCCGCCGCTATTAATGCTGGGCTTCCCACCTGGGTTCCAAACCGGTACAAGAGATATGGCGGGATTACGTTTTTTGGATGTGCGTCGGCGAATGCTACATACTGTAACCCCTGGATATTCATTTTAACCGGAAATTCTGCCATATTCTTAATTTTGGGCTGTCCATAGATGTCTATTTCGCCATACGTTGCATATTTCAGCAGTTCCAAACAGTCGAGCAGCGAACCGGGGGCCTGTTTCCAGTAGCTGACCCCTTCGTCACAGCCGCCGTCCTCCCTATAGCCGTCGATAAACGCGCTCAAGGAGCGCAGTGCCTTCTGCACACACTTCCGCCGCACCGCTTCATCCTCTTCTATAATGAAACATACACTGAGACAGTTTGATGTACACCAGGGGTTCCAATTGTTCACATGCCTTCCATCCAGCCCCATCCACCAGTAGACGTTTTCAACATACGGCGTGATGATACGGCGTTTCAGTTCTGTCCGGATACGTTCGCAAATGATAGGCGAGACTGCATCGAGCTGTTCTTTTAAAAGATAATAAATCCACGCAAGATTGGAACCGGTTTCCGCGGTGAACAAATCGATAATGGGGTTCTTTTCATCCGGCAGCTCTTTTATTTTTCCAACCTCTTTGAAGTTGGCTGCGGGAATCACCCATGCACATTCATCGCATATCAGGTAGATTCCATTGATAATATCATCCAGGAAACGACCCTTTCCTTCCGCGCATTCACCGAGAACCAGGCGGTCCAAAACCTTCCTCCGGTTGAAATATTTCGTTTCAAACCGGGAGCGGTTCCCGTTCCGTGAAAACTCCAGATAATCCGTCGCACAGATTGTCTCCCAACAGTATCCCAGATATTTCTCCGCCTTTTGTATCAGCAGATTTCGGATGGCGGGGTTTACCGCATCCCACTGCTTCCGCTCAACCGCCTTTGGGTATAGATGAAACGCCTCGGCGGAGATAATTTCATAATCGGCTTTGCCGTATAATTGTTCCAGCATTGTTTTCCTCCATTCTTACACAAATCACAATTATTAAAACATCATTTTTTCCAGTTGTCAACGAACACATTTTGATAAACCATACAATTCGTATTTTTTCGCCGTGTCTATTTACATCTTTTCTTATTTTCTGTATAATAAAGAATAACATGCAAAAGGAGGTACGCTCTTGCGTTCCGCAAAACTTACCCTGTTTAAACGGTTTTTGCTTTCATATATTTTAATTGCCGCTCTGCCAATTCTCGTCGGGGGGCTTACTTATTTTGCCTCTATCCGGATTGTGGAAAACGAGATGGAGCAGTACTATTACAACTCTCTTTACCAGTCAAGTATCATTCTGGATAAAAATCTGGAACAAATTAATTCTACCATTGACCAGATATCGAAAATCGTTGGGATTTCCACCTTCCTGCAGGCTGATTATGAAACAGTCCGAAGGTCCCCTTCCATCCTGGAAATTTGTAAAACCATTGAATTATACCAGAATTCCGATCCATCGATTGACCATTTAATGATATACAGCAAAAAATCCGGGGCTTTTCTGACATACAACGGCCTCGTCAGTCTGGAAAAGGACTACGGTACGCGGTTTTCTGCCCCAAACATGACTGCGGACGTGTTCTCCCGCACCTTTCTGGCTCCATACGCCTACAGGAAAATCATCCCCGACGTCGATATGACGTTTTACGACCGGACCGATTCCCGCTGGATGTACCTGCACACGATACCTGTTGGAGAAAAGACAAACTTTCAAGGCACCGTCCTCGCGACTATTCATCCGGAAACTGTGATGAAGGTGCTTACTAACATGGCAGGGGCTGAAAACGGCAGTATTTATATCATCAACGAACACGACCAGGTCGTCACTCATCTGGGGCAGGATTTAAGCAGCACGGATTTGAACCGCCTGATTCAGGACAATACCGGCGCTTACCAGATGATTGACAACCGCTATGTCTACAGCATCCGTTCGGAATATAACCGGTGGAAATATATTGCGCTGCTCCCCAAATCCACAGTTCTAAGTAAAATATCCGCTCTTCGGTTCTACGTTCTGCTGTTTATCCTCGTATCGCTCGTATTCTGCGGCCTGGCCGCTTATCTGCTGGCATTTAAAAACTCCGCGCCCTTTACGAAGCTGCTGGATAAGCTGCGGAACTACAAACCGGCCGACGAGGAGGAACCACCCATTCACAGCGAAATTGATGAACTTTCCACAGCAGTAAATTCGCTGATGCAATCAGATGAAAGCCGGCGGAAGCAGCTTGAAAAGAGCCTGCCCATGCTAAAGTTTGTCTTTTTGGAGAAGCTTTTAAATGGTGGGTTTAACAACGCCGAAGAAATTGAACAGAACCGGAAGCTGACGCGGCTGGATTTCTCTGCGCAATTCTATAGCGTAGTGCTGATTTGGCTGACCGCCGAAAAAAATACAGCCAGCATTCCAGCGGCAAAGCTGCTGATACATGATTTCTTAGAGGAGAAACAAAAAGGCATTTACTGTGTAGAACAGCTCAACGACGAAATCTCTATTATCCTTCCGCTTGCAGAGAAAAACGAAAACTTCCATTTTGACGTGGAGGAGCTTGTCAACCAGTTATGCACGGCTATTACCGGCGGAACGGATATCTTCTTCAACGTTGCGGTCGGGAATCCCGTCGGCTCTTTAGAAGAGTTGTTTCTCTCCTACCGAGAGGCACGGGACGCTCTCGACACCGGGATTATGACAAGTGCGGGAAAAGTTATCTGGTACATCAAAAGCATGATTGAGACACAGGCGTATTTTTATCCCCTCGATGTGGAAACGCGCCTAATGAAAGCCGCTGTCAGCCAGAAGCAGGACATTGTAATGTCCCTGCTGGACCTGATTGAGGAGGAAAACTTCAAAAAGCGCGTTCTGACAACGAACGATTTTAAAACATTTTATTATGATTTGCGGGGAAGCGTGCTGAAGATTGTACAAAGCCTAAACTGCCCCGAACAGACGGAGGCTGAAATCAACGAGCTGCTTGCGTCGCTCGACAAAACCATGGAACATTACACAACCGACCTTTCGGCATTTCGGCGGATTTTCAGCTTTATTTGCGAAAGGGAGGAAATTCACGCAGGAAACAATCATTTAAAACAAAAAATGCTGCAATTTATCGCACAGGAATACACAAACCCGGACTTTGGCAGATATGCGTTTGCGGAGCATTTCAACATCAGCGAAAAATATACATCTCAATATTTTAAAGACAACACGGGATATAACTTTTCAGAATACCTTGAAAAGGTCCGCATTGAAAAGGCCTGCGAATTAATCCGGCGGAGAAAATGGTCGATAGAGGAAATTGCAAAAATGACCGGATATAACAGCGATACCAGTTTTCGCCGTGCATTTAAACGATATACCGGCATGTCGCCGGGAGGCTTCAGTAAAATGTAAAATTTGGGTTGCAACCCGGCAGTTTTTTCGGTATAATAGGGGAAGAGTCAGCAGTTCCGGATGAATTGCCGTTTGACGGCGGAAGGCCTTCCACCGTTCACTGGCCAATTCGAAGTTGAAACCATCCCTATCTGGGGCGCCGTGGCTGTACACAATAAGCTTTTTACGAAATATGAAGTATCATATAGGTTATGAACTCGGTGGATTCCTGCTGTACAAACCAGGATAAGCGGATTTCGTTTGCCGCGCTGACAGACGCGGCTGTTGCCGCTTTCTTCTTATAGCAAGATTTATTTGTGCTTCTTCCGCACAGTGAGAGCGGCCCTGAAAGCGTTTCTGCGTCGCAGCTGGGACGCATCCGCTTCTCTGTGCTTTCCGGGGCAGTATCTGCCGCTTATAGAAGCCGCTGGACCCTACTATGGATGTTACAATTTCGAACTGCCGCCTATTTATAAAAGGAGTAACCGCATTGAACATTTTTTTGACCATTATTTTTACGGCGCTATGCCTTGTGTCCCTGTATTGTTTCCATATGCGCCGGCAAAACGAAAAACAGGCATTGCGCAAAAAATCAAAAAAAGCGCATACAACTGCACCCGCGGAACCGGAAGGGGCCTGGGCCGTTCTGCTCCGGTACGAAAAGTTCATTCTTCCCGCGATTTTTCTGGTGGGAATATTGGTTCGTGTTTCATTTTTCTGGGATGTTCCGAACGGGCTGAACCAAGATGAGGCGTCCATCGCCTATGACACCTATGCAGATTTAACTTATGGCATGGACCGCAACGGCTTCCACAACCCCGTCTATTCCGTCGCATGGGGCAGTGGGCACAGTTCCTTGTATATTACCCTGTCCAAGCCGTTTATCGCCCTGTTTGGACTGAATCTTGTGACCGCGCGTATCGTCAACGTTCTGTTTGGCTGCTTCGCCCTGTTCGCATTCTATGGTATCTTAAAACATATGAACGGCCGGCGGTTTGCCCTGCTCGGCCTGTTTCTTTTTGCAATTACCCCCTGGCATATTATGCTCAGCCGCTGGGGGCTGGAATGTAATCTGTTTCCAAACGTGTTTTTAATTGCCACCTATTTTCTGGTGCGCGGCTTTGACAAACAGGCGTTTTACCCCCTATCCACCGCGATTTACGGGCTGTCGCTGTATGCGTACGGCACCTCATACATGGTGGTGCCTGTCTTTCTTGTCCTGATGGCGATTTACCTATTGGTCTATAAAAAAATGTCTGTTAAAATGCTGCTTCTGTCCATCGGTTCGTTTATCGTGGTGGCAGTGCCCATCGGCATTTTTATGATAATTAACTCATTTGGACTGCCCTCGCTGGACCTCGGCTGGATTTCCTTCCCGAAGCTTGTCAACGGGCGGTACAACTCTACTGTGACGGTTTTGCAGGGCAACGTCCTGCAAAATATATGGACCAATCTGAAACAGGCATGGCATCTTCTTGTCTATCAGGACGACGGTTTAATCTGGAATGCCATCCCTGGTTTTGGGACATATTACCTGTTCTCCGTCCCATTTATGCTGCTTGGCCTGCTGCGTATCATTTTTCGCATGGTCCGCGGGAAAGGCTTCCGGCCCGAGGCCGTCATAGCCGCTTCTGTCCTGTGTGCGCTGGTGCTCTCGTCCATGAGCACGCTGAATATCAACCGGGCGAACTTTTTGCTGATTCCCGTCGTCTATTGTGTAATCAGCGGAATCATGTTTGTGATAGACAACATGAAATACAGTGCCGTCACGTTAGTTGCTGTGTATCTCGGTGCGTTTCTCGCTTTTAGCGGATATTATTTTACGGCATACCAGAAACAAATCGGCCCCGCGTTTTTCGAAGGAGCAGGGGAAGCGATTCTGTATGCGGGCGACCAAACCGACGGAACCGTTTATTTATCCGGGGACATCAACGCACCATACATCATTGCCATGTTTTATGAGAAAACGAACCCGCAGGAGTTTTTAGATACGGTTGACTATTTAAATCCCGACAGCGAGTGCCGGTTCGTCAGTTCCTTCGGACGGTATGTGACCGGCGTCCCGAAACGGCCCGCCCCGAACAGTGCGGCTTATGTAGCCAGCGAAAGCGAGATTTCTAGGTTCAGCGACGAACTCTTTGATAAGACAAAATTCGGATACTACTATGCCGTTGTTCCGAAATAAGGAGAAAGCATCATGAAGGTTTCAGTCATTTTACCGGCGTATAACGAAGAAAAGCGAATATTAAAAACGCTGGATACCATATATTCGTATATGGAAGCAACGTTTTCCGATTATGAAATTATTGTGGTGGACGATGGCAGCAAGGACCGTACCTACCAGATTTTACAGGAGTATGGAAGGGACAGGCTTGTTCCCTATACTTACCAGCCAAACCGCGGCAAGGGCGGCGCTGTTACTTACGGAATGACCAAAGCCACAGGGGATATTGTTATCTTCACCGACGCGGACCTGCCCTATCCTGTGGAAAACATCGGGCGCGCCGTCCAGCAGTTTGAGGAAACGGACTGCGACCTTCTGCTCGGTAAGCGCCGCCAGACGAAAAACGGGCAAAAATACCCATGGTACAGGACATTGATGTCGAAATGTTTTTCCATTGTAGTCAACCTGATACTCGGGCTGCACGTAGCGGACACACAATGCGGCTTTAAATGCTTCCGTAAGGCTGCCGCAAAACAGATTTTTTCCAAAGCGACCCTGACCGGTTGGGGCTTTGACGTGGAAGTCAT
>CABSKZ010000073.1 GCA_902478395.1 uncultured Eubacteriales bacterium
TTTCCAAGCTCCGCAGTATTTTTCGATTTATAATAGATAAAAACCGGCGCTCCGTTCGAGCGCGCTATTTCATACGGCGACCTCGCCGCTCCACCACCTGGTGTAAGTTCGACCGTCAGACGGTGAACCCAACGGTTAAGTTTTGCGGATACCTCATCATATTCCGCGTCGTTCAGGTATCCAAAAAAGGTTTCGTTCTCCCTGTTTTCGTTTAAAAGCTCTGAAACCTCTTGCTTATAAATGCTGCCCAGCACCCGACACGCGTCGATCCTGTCGGAGCTATCAAGCGAATAGGCGACTAAATCTCCTTGCCGAACCGATGCAAAGTCCGTCCTGTCAGCGATGCCTTCCTGAACAAGCGGCGAAACCGTGTACGTTTTTTCCTTATCTTTTGTCATGAGTACAAACTTGTACACCTCGCAACCGTTTTCATCAATGGTTTTATTGGCTTGGTTCACCATAGCCACATCGCTTTTGGAAGAAATGATGCCCGGGTTGCCTGCAGACATTGTAATTTCCACCACAATCAAGCCCGCCGTTTTGGTATCCTTGTCCTTATCAAACGCAGCCACACTATACCACTGTCCGTTATTCATCTCGACACGGACCAGATAGTCGTCGTCCGAGGGGCTGTAAGACTCCCCGCCGTCTGGTGCTTTCGGAATGCAGACCGTTCTGGTGTGCTCATCTACGCCAAAGCCGACACTGACTGTGCTGCCGCCGAATGTACGCTCATAAGAATTATATACGCGGCTACCGTGATCTCCGATCTGTTCCGGCTCAGTTAGCCGTACGATTTCTCCCTTAGAATTATACCTAACCTGATAGGCATTTCCTTGGATGATACCCGCTGCCGTCTCACTCGAGCAGACGCGGCTTTCGCCGTCAGCGCTGACAAGTGTCACCTTGTCGGCAAGTGCTACAATCCGCACTGCCTCGTTGCGGCAGGAAAGCACAGCAATGGTCTTCGTCTCCCCGCCCTCTTCATTTTCTACCTCCTCCTGCTTCTCCGACAGGAGGTCGGGAATCAAGAGCTTTACCTGGTAATCCTTAGAAATACCGCTATTTCCGGCGGACACGCCGACTACATATCCGTAATTTTCCGTGCCGGATTCTTGCTTAAAAACAATTTCTCCATAGGCTGAAAGGAACACCGTGGTTTCTTCACCGACCGAAAACCGTTCGACATAATTGGCTTCTTCTACGCGATAGAGATCCTCGTCGATGCGGATCTCATCCTTATTGATTTCTGTGACTGTTCCACTGACGCGTCTGCGGCTTATTTTGGCCGTCACCCTTGTTTCATCAGTGCTGACGGCAACCGTCAGCACGTCGCCCGCTCTTACCTCCGATGGCGCGACTGCTGTGCCGTCCTCGTCATATACGCTGACAAACAGATTCGTATCAGATGGATCAAGCTCTAAATTCTTTTGTCCGCCGACCGTGAAACCATTTCGAAAATAGACAACTGTGTTTGGCTCCATCACACTTTCCACGACTGCGCTCTCATATTCCTCCGCTAGAATGACTTCCATTTCCCCGTCATTGTCATTATCAATGAAGGTAACGGAGCCGCGCTGAAGTCTGGTTAGGTTTGCAGCGGTCCAATTAATCTCCATCTGCCGGTTCCGTACAACAACGGCATCAGAACGGATGGAGAGCGTTTCATTCCCGTTACGCTCCGTTTCAATCTCAAACTCTACGCGGTTCACGTCCGCTTTGATTATATCCTTCACGTCAATGGTATAAATCTGATTTTTCGTATCTGGACGAACCCGTTCCACGCGTTCCGTCCCGCCCCAGTCATCAGTATAGACATAATAGTCGACCCGCTGGCCTATGTACGCCCTGGCAGATGTATCCGCAAGGTCATAGAGCTTTCCATCAATCTGAATCTTGTTCTCCGTCATATTGGCAACCGGTGCGATCAGCCAGGTGTCCACTGTCGCGGTAACGATACCGGTACGTTTCTCAAGTCCTGCTGAAAGTTGGTTCGCAAACTGGTTTCGCAGAGTATTTCCCCGCTCCTTTTCATAGCCGGAGCCATTCATGACCATCCGGTCCACATCTAACGCATTCTCCACCATTCGGAGGAGGTCACTCAGTGTCAGCTCGACACCTGTTGTTTCAATGCGGTTAAACAAGCCAAGCTGAGCCGCAACGGCCATAAAGCCGTCCGGATAACCGCCGCCCTGCTGTGCCGGCACCGAATACCCCAGAGCCGCGACGACGACTTTCGCCGCCTGTTGACGAGTCACCAACCCCTCCGGATCAAACAGAGAATTGCCGACGCCGCCGATCAGATTCAACCCCGCCAAAAGTTCTATTTCTGCACGCGCCTCGTGCCCATCCGGAACATCCGTGAAACGCGAGGGCGTACTCACCGACTGCGCCGCGCTGTCAAGTCCCAGCATCCGCACAATATAGCCGCAGAAATCTGCACGGGTAACATTTCCCTGCAGGTCCTTCGGCTCTTCTTTCAGAATACCCAGTGATACGAGGTCAAACACGACAGAATCAATGTCCCCCGTCTTTGCGAAAACGGAAGAGGTGCAAAGCAGCATCAGCACAGCCAGCGCTGACGCAACAAGCCTCCCTTTGTTCATTGCCCATTTCATCAAATCCTATCAACTCCTTTTTTCCATCATAACATCTCGTGTTTTTTGTTGTCAAAGGAAATTATTTCTTCTTTAACCCTTTACGGACCCTACCATAACGCCCTTAACAAAATATTTCTGCAAAAATGGGTAAATTGCCAAAATTGGAAGCGTCGCTACAATGACGGTAGCGTATTTGATCGTTTCAGCGATCTGTGGGTTGTCTCCTTCCAGCAGAGTGCTGCCGACTCCCTGCGTCGATTTTTGGATCAGTATCTCCCGCAGCACAAGCTGGATCGGGAACATTTCTCTGTCCTTGATAAAGATCATCGCATGGAACCACGCATTCCACTGTCCTACTCCATAATATAGGATGATGACCGCTACCGTGGGCATTGTCACCGGCAGCACGATGCGAAACAGGATGATTAAATCATTTGCCCCATCGATTCTTGCGGATTCCTCCAACGATTTTGATATTTCGGCAAACGCCGTCCGCATGATGATGACGTTGAACGTATTGATGGCGACTGGCAGAATTAGTGCAAAATAGGTGTCCATCATCCCCAGATTTTTCACGGTCAGGTAAAACGGGATCAACCCGCCGGAGAAAAACATGGTGAAGACGATGAGCATCATAAAACCGCGCCTGAGACAGATATTGCCTCGCGACAGAAAGTACGCGCCAAAAACTGTCAAAACTACGCTGATGCACACACCCGAAAGCACAATGATGATGGTATTCAGATAACTTCTCATGATGATCGGATAGTCGAACACCGCGCGGTAAGAATCCAAGTTGAAGCCAAGCGGCACGAGCAGCACCCCGCTGTGCGCGACCAACTGGTTGGAATTGCTGAGCGAAGCCATCAGCACATAGTAGAGCGGATAGACACAGACGATCATCAGCAAAATCATAAAAATGGTATTACAGACGCGAAAAATAATGTCACCCATACTCGGTTTTAGTTTCATTTCTGAGTCTCCTTCTAATTCGTATAAAAACCTTACAGCCGACCATTTCTACCAGTTACCACAGGCTTGTTTCGCCAACCGCGCGGCTGATCCGGTTAGCGAGATAAATAAAGATAAAATTACAGACAGAATTAAACAGGCCGACCGCCGTGGAGTAACTGTAGTTCGATTCCAACAGCCCCTTCCGATAAACATAGCTGGATATGATATCCGCCGTTTCATAGGTCGTCGGGTTGTAAAGCAAGATGATTTTCTCATACCCCACATTCAGGATCGATCCGATGTTTAAGATCAGCATGATAATAATCGTCGGCATCAGACACGGGATCGTAATATGAATCATTTGTTTCCAGCGCCCCGCACCGTCGATGACGGCGGCTTCATAATATTCCTGATTGATACCGGTCAGTACCGCAATATAAAGGATCGAGCTCCAGCCGATGTTCTGCCAGATGCCGGAAATTACATAAATCGCCCTGAAATACTGCGGTTCCTGCAAATAACTTATCCTCGTTCCGGTGAACACGCTGACGATATCGTTGATCAACCCGTCCGACATCAAGAAACTTTTGATGATTCCGCACACCACCACCAACGAGATGAAATAGGGGAAATAAGAGACAGTCTGTACGATTCGCTTAAATTTCGTGTTTCTGATTTCATTTAAAAGCAGCGCTAAAATGATTGGTGCAGGAAAGCCGAACAGCAAATTTAAGAAGCTGATTTTCAGTGTATTTCCCACAATACGCCAAAAATAAAAGTCTTTAAAAAATGCCTCGAAGTGCTTGAATCCTGCCCACTTGCTCCCCAGAATTCCCGCGATCGGCGAAAAATCCTTAAACGCGATAATTGCGCCGTACATTGGCACATAGCAAAAAATCACATAGAACGCCATAACGGGAATCATCATCAGATACGCCCATTTGTATTGCCGGTAGTCCCTGCCAAGCCGGTAAAAATAACTTGTTTTCTTAGGCGCGGCGGACAGGGCGCCGTTTATTTTGTTTTGCATTTGCTGATCCCAGTCCTTTCGACTAACGCTTATTGTAACGTTCGTAAGATGCCTGTTTCAGTTCCAACACACGTGGCAGCCCCATTGTATTTAGCTGTTCAAGATAAGCGTCAAACTGGTCAAGGCTTTCTTTTCCGAACAGGAATCTGAAAAACATCTCATCCGTATAAGTCTTGACCGTATTGTCCAGATTTGCGGCCTCCTGTGATTCTTCGGCAGTCGGCAGTACTGTCGGCAGCAGATGTGCGTCCATATTGGTCCGAGACCAAGTTTCAATCGCGTCCTTCTGCTCCTGTGACTGCATCCGTTGTTCATACATCCGGTAATCCTGAATGCAGGCGTTCTGTGTCATGGAGCCTATATATCGGGATATCCCCGCACCAAGGTCGCCCTGTTTGTAGTCGTACATTGCCTGCGTGAAAGTCGGGTAGCCGTTCACCATCGAATAGGACTCGCCCTCTATCCCAAAATTATAATAGAGGCTGCCCTCCTCGCTGTAAGCGTAATCAAGGAAACGTGCCGCAAGCTCCATATTCTTGCAGTTTGACGAGATCGCCGCCGCAAAACCATTGTATTGGTTTTCCTTGTAGCCGAACTCGCTCTGTTTCCCTTTGGTAAGCACCGGATACGGCAGCGCAACGAGCGAATATCCCGGATCAGCCGCTTTTCCCGCCGTAAGCCAAGTTCCCATTGTCCCGCCGGTTCCTAACGCAACACCACCCTTGCCTGTTGTCATTTTAGAGTTGATGATGCTCGCGTCAATTGATGCAACGTCCTGATCGATCAGCCCCTCTTGATACCATTGGCTCATTTTTGTGAGGAAGTCCTTATACTGCGGCGTCGCCCGTCCATACACAACCTTACCGTCTTCAATATAGTATTCCGGCCATGTGTCAAACGCGGAGGCAAAATACAGCATTTCACTGCCGACGCACAACGGCGACTCCACGCCCATCTCTTTATATTTTTTTAACATGACCTCCCACTCGTCGATCGTTTCCGGAATTGTGAGACCTGCTTCTTCTAAAAAATCTTTTCTAGTCACCGGGCCACGGTAAGTCGTGAGCCGGTTATCGTCCCGGATAAACGGGAAACCGTAATAGTCGCCCTTGTCTGTTTTGGCCATCTTCGCAATTTCAGAATGTTCATTTAAATATTTCGTCAGATTTGGAGCATATTTCTCAAACACATCGTTCAGCGGCATGATGTATTTTTCCGATATATACTTCGCCGGTCCCCCGGAAACACTTGTCCACGCATAGGCCACGATATCCGGCAGATCGCCCGATGCCATCAGCAGATTGAAGGCTTCCACGCCCTGTCCTCCAGTAACGAAAGTCATATCCAAATTGACCCCCGTCTTTTCCATTAATCCTTTGTAAAACGGCTGATCCCTGAAAGATTTGTAATCCTGATTTGCCGGGGTATCCGTCCAGAAGGTCAGGGTTTCGTCCGTCTGGATCGGATACCCCTCTCCGTAGCCCGCCGTCTGTTCCTCCCCTCCGGAATTATTTTTCCCGCAGGCGGCGGTCGTACCAACCAACAACATTACGCCCATCAGGAATGCGATCCCTTTTTTACCTCTCATAAAATTCCCGCCTTTCGATATAATCTGTATCATGCCGCGGCATGCGGCCCGTTCTTACGAGTATTATTGTAGCAGTTCCAGTGTATGGTGTAAATCCTCCTTTTCTCAGATCATCGTCCATATCGGAAAACTTTTCGTTTAGGCGGAAAACCGGAGTATTTTATATCTTCAATTTCCCAACTCAATCTTCAAATCCTAAGATTTTGCCCTGTATTGATTGTCAAATACGCTGGATTATTGTATAATGATTCCCATAGGGTAATATGCCGCAAACGTATGTGTTTCATGCGTCCGCGCACCCTATCCCGGTGTGGGATAGAAATTGAAAGGCAGGGAATGAAATTAATGAGAAAAAAAAGGCTGCGGCATACCAAAACAAAAACAGGGGCGTTCTTCTGGCTCTTGGCAACGAGCTATATTGCTTTCCTGTTTATAATGTTTTTATGTGTTCTGGTTCTATACGCCTATGCGGAAAATCTCATTTCCCGCGAGGCGGAAAAATCGAACACCTCTATTCTGCTTAACATAAAATACTCCATTGATTCTAAATTTGATGCACTGAAAAACTATACCTTCAGCACCATAAACGATATGTCCTGTATCCAGTTTGCTGAGCAGGGTCAGCTTGACAAGACCGATGAGCGTTCATTAACCGCATATATAAAGCGACAGGAGGTCTATAATAGTTATGCCTCAAACATCTATATTTCCTCCTACCGTTCGGGCCGGACGATATCCTATGACGGAGTATGGCAGAGCGATTATTTGTACGACGTGTTATTCTCGGAGAGCCTAAGCCGTCAGGAGTATAACGATCTACGCAATAAACCCGTAATGGCGCAGTTTTTTGTGTACGAGCCGACCACCTTTGGGTCGGAGCGGAAAAGCATCGGCTGTATCTCATCTTATTTTAAAAACGATATTTTTTCTAAGCCCTACGGAGATGCAACCGCTCTGATTGATGCGGCAAAGCTGGCTGAGGAGGTCAATCCCTCAAACGGTAGCGTTTTGTATCTGGTAGATGAGAACCAAAACATCGTCCTAGCTGCGGGCGAGGAGGGGATCCCCCTTCCACCACAAGAATATATACGCCCAGAAGAAACTACACAGATAGACAGGGACGGCGAAGCTTTTGTCATTTCCACTTTCGTTTCTGACGTTACGCCGTGGACCTACGTTTACCTGTCTCCGAAAGGCGAATACTGGGAATCCTCACGAAAGCTACAGTTCATCACTCTTTTCGTGTTTTTGGCATTCCTGGCGATTGGTATCCTGGCGGTCATCTATTTCTCCAATAAAAATTCCGTGCCCGTTAAACGCCTGATCAGCGAGCTCGGCATCACAAACGAAGATAAGAACAACGAATTCACGCTGATCTCACACTATGCAAAAGAGCTTATGGCCGGCAAAAGTTCACTAGAAAAACAATTGCAGTCCGAAACTCATATCGTGCGGGACACCCTGATACGTCAAATACTGTCAGGGCACATACAGTCTGGAGATACCACGGAAAAGCTCGCCGATTCCGGTATTCTTTTCTCCGGCAGCTACTTTACGGTAGTTCTCTGTCAAATCGAGGATTTTTCAGCGCTGTATCACTGCGCGACCGAAGGAGATTTCGCGAAGGCGGAAAATAACATCAACTTTCTCCTCGGCAACGTCGGCATTGAGCTATATTCCGAATTCAGCACCTGCTATTCAGCTAGCATCGAGCACTATTATGCGTTCATCATTTGCACCGACGAAGCTGTTTCACAAAAAATTTATGCAACGGCGAAAACACTGCGCGATTTCTTTTTAAATCAACTGAATGTACAACTGTCTCTCTCCATCAGCGACACATGCGACAATACAGACTCTATATCCAACTCTTACAGATCCGCCGTGCAGGCAATGGATTATTGTTTTATTCTTGGTGGCAACTCTGTAATCAGCAGCGAAGAGCCGATGTATTTCATACAAAGCTATCAGCCTGACGAAGAACGGAAGGAAAAATTCTTACTTGATGCAAAAAGCGGCGACATCAAAATGACCTTACAGGATATTGATGATATGTTCGCCGATACGCTGAACAACCGTGTAACGCTAGAAGGATGCAAGGCTTTCACTTTTGATATGATCAGTATGACCATTACGTTGACCTATGAATTGAATGCTTACACCCACGAACGGGACACTCAGATTAAAAATCTGATCAGCTGTGACACGATGGATGAAATCCGCATCCTGCTCAAGCAGTATATGGAGTCCCTGATCATGAGCATAAAAGAAAGCAGCAACAACCGGAACTTGTCCATGGTAGTACTGCACTATATTGAACAGAATTATCAAAATCCCGACCTTAACGTGGATGCCGTCGGGCAGTATATGAACATGGCTCCCTCGTACATCTCTAAAGTGTTTAAGGAACAAATCGGCACGCCACTTTCCAGCTACCTACAATTAATCCGGATTTCTGCCGCAAAAAAGCTGCTGCAAAATACCTCCTCTTCCGTTGAGAGTATTGCAACAAAGGTTGGGTATTCCAGCGGCAACTCTCTGATTCGTACTTTCAAGCGGTACGAAGGGATGACGCCTGGCCAATACAAGACATTGTGCCGGGAGAACAAGCCGGAATAAGACTTCGGTTTAGTCTGAGAAAAGGAGTTTTGATAATGAACGAAAATAAAACAGTATTTGACAACACCGTTCCTGCAAAGAATCAACTAAACTCGTCCGAACGTGTATACTATTTAGGGAATAACACTCCGTCAAAAAAGGTGCTGATTTTTGGAAACTCCATCACACTTCACGGCGTAAAAGCGGATTTGAGCTGGTTTGGGCACTGGGAGATGACCGCTTCGGCACCTAAAAAAAGATTATGTATACCAGCTCTGTACCATCACCCAACTCGTTGTGCCGGACGTACAGTTCTGCGTAGTGCAGACTGGCTCGTGGAAAACGGGCTATGAGCGTGGGGACCTTTTGACGGCCGCCCCGGAATTTCAGACGGTGAAGTATTTCCAACCCGATGCGGCTGTGTTCCGGCTAGGGGAAAATATCCGCCATACCGACGGCCCTGAAAGCTCCTCTCCTGCCGGATTGGAAACTTTTTTAGTTATTTTTCCACGTCGTGGACGCACTGATTCGCAAAAACACTTATCGGCTAAACGCCCCGCTCATTGGACTTTCTGTTCTGGGAAAATCAGACAAAATGACCGCAAAAGGACTTTTTGCACACGACGGCGTAGTCATGCAGCCCGGCGCTCAGAGCATGAAGGCTATTGCCCGGCGTATTTTTCCCGCGCTAATCCCATTTCTTAAAGAAACAAGCCAATCCAATTTGATAGTGGATAGGCACCACATGGATTAATGTTGTGAATCAACCATTGCTGGTATATTGTTGTTCAGTTTTTAAAATTTTAATGTCAATTATTAAATAATTCTACACAACCATAATCATAGCCGTCAGCAAACTGCTTAATGTTTTTTCTTGCAGTTACCGGACCACAAGTTTATTCTACATCAAAGGGAGATTTTTGTCATCATTTCACTAAAGCTATGAAATCCAGTATAACTAGGCGATTAATTTGGCAATCGTTGAACACTGTGATTACAATTCCAGAAAAGTTTATGCTCAAGATAATAAAGGGTGGAAAGTGATACCGAACGTTTTAAAAGGACGGTTATTTGAAGACGACGATCAATTTCATTTATCTATCAGTCTCTTAACAAAAATTCGACTAGAACCGGCTTACCATATCTATGTTTTATCATTATATGACGCTCCGGAATTTTTCAGTTATTTTCTGTGGAGCATGAGTAAAAACAGTTTTGAACAGACAAAATCAGCTCACCCCGCAGAAGAAGAAAACGACATGGTGGTAGAGGCTTAAATCCGCTTCACAATTAGCTCAAAAGGAAAAATGAATTTCACAAAAAATCAAAAATGTGTCATAGTAGGGAGGCATGAGTAATGCTATATGATACACTTGATTTTGAATGTCTGAGATTGGTCGGACTTTGCAGGATATTACCTTATAACCTGCGCCGAAAATATTATGAACCGAGTTTATCAAATAGAATAAGTCAAGTGCAAGGCCGCTTATGTATCCGGATGAGATTTTGCAAATGGAAAATGCAGAAACACGGTTGCTGGTTCGGGTGCAAAAAACGATTAAATGTCAAAAAATTATACCGGATGAAATTGCTGGATACAATCAATTAGAGCCAACAAGGATAACTGACTATATCCCGGAATGGCGTCAAAAGGAGATGGAAAATAAGGAAAAGAATATGCTGTTCCAGTCAGTGAATCAACACTCCCGGAGCCGGAAGAAACGGAGCAGAACATGAATGATATACCAATTCCGGAAAATCTCTTTGACACGGAACAGATCGGATTTGTTGAAAAAGAAGTAGAATTGACAAAAACAGAAAGAAAACCTATCACAGCTGATTATTTAATTAAATAAAGGAGGCAAATACGAATGGAAGTCTATAAGATTGATGATGTGATTCAGTTTG
>CABSKZ010000074.1 GCA_902478395.1 uncultured Eubacteriales bacterium
GTTCCGCATCGGGGGAGTTCGGCGTGCTTTCCATCAAATAGTCGAACGCCTGATTGGTCTCCCAGCGGTCGATACTGCCGGAACGCCCGGTCAATTGCGTTTTACCGTTGACGTCAACAGAATTGTGTGCCCGCGTACTCGTCAGCCAGTTCTGCTCACCCGCCGTCGTCGAATATGTTCCGTACAGCGGGTCGGCAAGTAGATATTGCCCGTAAGCCTTTAATATAATTCCCAAATCGTCCTGATGTCCGTGGTTGCCCACACCGCCGTCAGCGTTGGTATGTAAGTACAGCGCCTTTTCGTCCCATCCTGTCCGCATGACGGCAATCCTGCCCGTTGGAAACAAAACCGAGGTAAAATCCGGCTCTTCGCCGGCCTGCCCGTCGGAAGAGCCGTAAAGCAGATGCTGATTCCCGAACCAGGAACCAATGATGCCGAGGCGGCCCTTATAGTGGGCGCGATACGTGCCGCCGTCACCATACTGGTTGTCATATGCACCAGGGGCCGATGAGTAGTATAAATATTTACCGAGACTTTCAAGCCGTTTCAATGTTTCTGGCGTGTAAGGATAGTCCACGCCGAACTGGTCGGCAATGTTTTTTGCCGCACCGATGGTGTTGAGCGTGTAATCCACATAGACCATCGACAGCTCGTTGCATGACATATCGTCATGCGTTGCCTCCGCCGAAAGTACGTCATAACGGTCCTCGGTACGCTTAATCCAGCTGTCATGCGCCGCAAACTCCGGATAATTGCAGGCGATGTTGAATAGCCCCTGCGTCTCCGATGCACCCCAGTTTCCAAAGGTCTCAAAGGTGCTCAGCGCGTTGCCCATCCGCCACATAAATTTTAAAATCGCGGTAAATATCTCAGGTGTCATAGATTCGCTTTCAAGTATCTGAAACATAAAACCCGGAAGCCCTTGCGCCCGTACCGCCACGTCTAAGGTTTTTTTATGCGCCGGGTCCGCGCCCTGCGCCCGAATATAATCCATTAAAACACGGATTGCCGTGTAAGCATATTTTTCGTCTCCCGTGCTGTTGTAGGCCATGATCAGCGATTCGTAGTTCGAGGCAAACCGAAACCAGGTCTCTTCGTAGCGGAACGCCGCCGTACTCGGCTGTATCCACGGCATCTGCGTCTGCTGGTCGTAGGAGTACATCGTCTGCCCGAATACGTTGGACATCGTCATGGTATTTTCTTCCCACGAGGTATCGCTCGACGAGAACAGAACCAACTCTTTTTTCAAAGAACCATTCTGTGTTTTGCCGAACATGTTCAATGTCGCGGCAGTCACGTTGTCCCCTTTTTTCAGGTTGCTTGTGTCAAACTTAATGTAAAGCCGTTTTGTTTCGGCATTGACCGGTTGGCTTTCCCCAATTGCACTTTCCGCCGCATAGAGGTACGCTTCACCACCATAATTTGTGTTTGCGTTTTCGCCTGCGCTGATGTAGGAATCAGCAATCGCAAACAGCCGTTTACTAGTTCCGTTGACTTTTAGGTCAATAAACGGCCGGTTTTCTTCATTGTTTAGGCTGTTGAATATGGCGGTTTCCCCGTCCTTTTCCAATGCAATAACCATAAAACTGAGCTGCCGCGCGATGCCGGCATTGTCGGATACATAGTCGGTAATATCCACCGCCGTGTATGCCGCGTCGTCGGACACCTCGAACATGTTCAGCACGGACACGCCGCTGGTATAGTCAAACACAAAATTGTTTAGCCACAAGTTTGCCATCAAAAGCTCCGAGTTAGATGTCATGGTGCTTTTAGGACGTTCAAACGCACGTTCTTTCTGCACATAATACTCGTATAGGCTTGTTTTTGCTCCAGTATAATCGCCGCGCTTAACAGCCGACTCCACTTCACCTAATCCGTCCGCATAAGCGTAGTTAAAATACGGCTGCATTTGCCAACGGTCACGCGTCCCATCCCAAACACCGAAAAACGCCTCGTCTGTGATATGGTTCTGATCGGGCCAGATCGGGTAGTCATAGGTGCTGGTGAGCCTGTCGCTTGGCAGCTCAAAACCCGGTACGTCCACTGTTGCGGCGGACACTTCCGCCGCCACAGGAATTGTCCCGGCTATCAGCGTGGCCCCGAGCGCGAGGCAGAGCCATTGTTTTAGTTTTTTCATGATTGACTCCTCCCTCCTACAGCAATTTGGAAATAATCTTTGCCGTTTCCGCTCTGGTCGCATTGTTTCTCGGCCGGAAGCTTCCGTCCTCGAATCCTCCTAAGATACCGTATCTTTGCATATTATTCACCGCTTCCGCAGCGTAGGATGCAATGTCCGCATGGTCTGTGAAAGCAACTGCATCTGCTGTTTCCAGAGTCCGGCCTGACTGTTTCAAAAGCCGGTCGCACATTACCGCGATATCTTCGCGCGTGATAGGACGGCCTGCTCCAAATTCCGTTTCGGAAATGCCGTTGATAATACCGAGCCGTACCGCCTCTGCAACATACGGCGCGTACCACGCGTCTGGTTCTACGTCGTCAAATCCCGTCTCCGTACCTAACGGCGTAATGTCAAACGCGCCAAGCAGTATTTTCAAAAATTCCTCCCGTGTAATTTCGCGTTCAGGGTGGAATTTGCCCTCGTCGTCTCCCGAAACGATATTTCTCTCTTTCAACTTTTTAACATAGTCCGCCGCCCAATGAGCCGCCGGAAGATCGGTAAAGACACTTGTTTCAGTATTTGGATCGTTCGTAACATCTGTTGACGGAAATGCAACAGATGTGCCGTTTCCGCTGCCTGTGCCGCCTCCGCCCCCGGAGGAACCACCGGAAGAGCCGCCGCCATAACCCGTTCCTTCCACCACGAATTGGCGTGCCGCCCCTTTGATCCCTGAAATAACAGGCGTCAACGTGACCTTTGTATCCTCCTTCGGACGGTTCACGATTCCACTTTCGGATAACACGGACGGATTGGAAGCAATATACGTGACGGACGATCCATACGGGCCAAACGCCGGAAGTTTGATGGACTGCGTCAGCCGGTAAGGCGCGTCGATGGTAAGCAGGTCAAGCTCCGCCCTTACCCGATCCTCGTCCGACGGGCGAAAGAACAGCTCAAATTCCTTCAGTCCGCTGTTTCCGTCCAGCTTGTCTGTTACGCTGTAGCGTACATAGCGTACTCTTTCCATCTTAAACTGAATAACGCCTGTTTCCGCGCCGACACTGCCGCCGGAATAGAGCGTAAACCACCGGTTGTTATCCAATGAACCCTCCAGCCGATAGCCCCGTACCGGATACACGCCGTTATTGTCCGATTCGTAAAGCGCAAATCCATCAACGTAGGTTTCTTCGCCCAAATCCACAGTGAGTGCAGGCGTTTTTTCCGCGCCCATCGTCCGCCATGCCGTGTCCATCAGTCCATCTATCGCGTTTTCCGCACCGTTCATCGCTGAACCCGGCGCATTGGTCGTCACGGTTTTACCCAAGGCGAGGTTTCCCTCTTCCAGGCTCACCGCGGTGACGTGATAGCTTCTTTCCGCAAACACACTTGAATCATCGTCGTGCGAAATCCGTAGGGTCAGCGTGACCGGCGTGCTTTCCTTCGGCTTGTGGAAGGTTCCGTCCGGCCCGATGATGTCCGGACGTGAGCTGGTCCACACGGAGGTGGTACCCAAAAGTTTCATGCTTCTAAGGTCGACACTTTTGGTGATGAGCGCGCCATCTTTTACTCCGCTGTTAAACAGAATGTTCTCTAAAAGAAGGTCTAGAACCTGCCCCTTATTCATATTGACGCGGAAGGAATCAACTGTCATTCTTCCGAGATTGCCGTCTTTGTCCTCCACCGCATAAAGAGCGTACTGCACGTCCTTGACCGCTTTTCTGGTGAACTGGTTGTCTATTATGAGGGCGTCGTCGACCCATACACTCATACGGTTCGTGTCCGGATAGATCAGCGCGCGAACCTTCAGGCGCGACCCCTCTGGCAAATCCGTCCGCTCCGTATAGGCCGTAGTGGCATAGCCCGCCCCACGGTCGGGCGCATCGTTGTCGTTATACATCATATAATAGATCGGTTTGCCCGCGCTTTCATCATATTCAAAAATGACGTTGAGTGCAGGCGCACCGTTTGATGCATAAATTGTGTAATTACCCTTTTTGCAGACATCCCCGACGGATAGGACGGTTTCAATTTCCATCGGTTTCGTCACGGATAGCGTTTCAGCGCCATTTCGCACAAAATCGGCCTTTGCCTGCACCGCTCCAGCAGAGCCGCTCTTTTTCAGCACCAAAGAACCGTCTTTTGCCGTAACACCGCCGCCCGTCTGCGAATAACCCCAGTTGTCCGTTGGCAGAGCGGAGAAATCCGCCTGATATAGCGTGTACATGCCGCTCAGTATATCCAATGGAATTTTTAGCGCAAATATTTTTTCATACTGCTCCCCTTCCAGGGAGAAAACAGCCTTCATATTCACAACCGTGTCTTTATAGCTGTCCCTTTTATAAAACACGCCGTCGTTTCCAATGTACTGCGGATTATCGGACGTCCATGTGATGGTCGAACCGTGCAAGCCGGAGGACGGGAGCGGTTTCAGGCTTTTCGTAACCGCATCCGCCGGCTCATCAGTCAGATCAGCAAGCTGCACAGCAGCAGCAGCGTCCGCCAGTTTACCGCGAACTGTCGGGTCCGCCTTCACGGTCAAGTAGTACTCCTTATAACGCGTGTAAGAACCGTTCGTGAATGCGGCGGTCAGAATGACTCGCTCATCGGATGCGACAGGCCTCCTCAACAAAATGCCGTCGTCAGCGATTAGTTCCGGTCTGCTTGAAGTCCATTTGACCTGCGCAGTTTCTACCGTTTTGGGCAGCTGATTGAGATCCTCCGTGACCGCTGACGGCGTATCGGACAGCGCAGAAATAGGTAACGCCGCCATCGCGTCTGCGATTGCCCGTGTAGAAGTGTTTTCATTTGCCGAAAGCTCCTTCAGCTTGATGTAGTCCAACTTGATATAATCGCCCTTGTTTCCCTTGGATTTCATGACAAATTCAATCCCCGTCAAAAAGTTGACGGTGGAATCAATAGGATAACCGTCCGGGTCGCCCACTTGATTTCCATTTAAATAGGTCCAAAAGGTTTTCGCGTTGGTATCGATCTTGAATTTTACGACATAGGTTTTCCCTAAGGTGTTTTCGGAAAGCAGGTCGTAATAATACCCCTTGTTAGACTGGATGATATAAGCCTGAACGACACCCTTCTTGAAAAAAATATGGCCGCAGCGGGTCGTTCCGGGCAGCATAGTATTTGAGCCAAGCGGCGTTACAATTCCAAATTCCGCCGTGTTGTACGGCGTAATTTGAACCTCCAGCTCATAGGTTCCGTCCACTGCGGTTGAATAAACGGCAGTTTTCGTCTCATCGTCAAATGGCTCAATCACTGCTTTAAGCGGCAGCTTTGCGTCAATCGCCTCAAGGCTCGCCGCACTCGCGGGAACGGCGGGCGAAGTTTTCGTGATTGTGAGTTGATTGTCCGCCACCTCATGGGTGGATGTCTCGCCGTTCGTGTCCGCAAATATCCAGTCGGACAGGTCGCCGCTTTCAAACGTACGCTCAAATATCACGCCCTTCTCTCGCGCCTCCACAGTAAAGGTAAATGACTTGGTATCCGATGCGTTTCCCTTGGAAAGTGTCGCTGTGAGCGTTACCGCAGCGGTTTCTTCACCCCGCATCACCACTCCCTCTGCCGTAATTAAATCCGGTCGGGAGCTTTCCCAGTTAACAATGACGTCGCCCAGCCGCGACGGCGGCAGTTTCAAATCACTTACCAGTGCGTCCTTGTCCTGCCCCTCATACAGTAAATCGTTTTCGGTTAAAAGATCCTTGGCCAACGCCACCAGCTCAGCATCGGTCAGCGCACGCGAAGCCACAACAAGCGGATAGCTCAGCGTCTTATAGGTACCGTTTTTCACGATGGTCGCCGTCAAGATCACGTTGGTTGGTTCATCTGGCACGGTTACCGTTCCATTCGTAGAAATCAGCGACGGATCAGAAGATTCCCACCGGATAATTGTGCCGTCCGCACCCCCGTTAGGTAAATTTAAATCTGTTTTCACCGCACTTGCAGACGTATTTTCACCCAAAATGTATGCCATAGTCAACTCTTCCGCTACGCTCATGACATATAGATCGTCCCGATAGGCAAGCTTCGCGTAATTAATTTGCATTCCGCTGCCTTCCGCGCCCGCCTTGAGGATGAAATCCACACCGACACAGTTTTTGCCTGTAGCGAGGCTGCTTTGGAAGGGCTGCATATCACAGAGCTGCACCCTGCTTGATGGGTCTTTTGCATCCGCGACCCAGATGGACACCCTGTCGGTCGCTTTATTGACAAGATATTCCACTAAAAACGTACCATTTTTGTTTCTCACCGGATCGCCTTCGCGATACCTTGCACCACCCCCGCCCCAGTTGACATAAAAGTCGCCGTCTTCCTTGATTTCCACGGAAAACACCGGCTGCGGCGAATCAGCGGAGCGCACACGGATATAGGCGTTGCCGCCGTTTACCTGTGTGAACTCGAACCGACCGAGCTGTAATTTTGAATTGTAAGCGGACGCATCCTCAGAAAACAGCTTGGTCAGGGTTGCGTCGCCCTCTGTCCCGTCCGCCGTATGTGTCAGGACTGCATGAGAGTCCTCCGCACTGACCGTTGCCGTCGTTTTACCGTTCACATCGTTTGCCACCGTGATACCGGGGCCTGCCAGCAGTGCTTGGGCATTTTCATAATCAAACGGCTCCGAACCGATATAGCTTGCTTCGCGGCGCAAAACCTCCTGCTGTTTTGGTTTTTCAACCGAAAGCCAGCATTTGTCAAAATTCATCACGGCGCCGTTTTGATAGACCCCGCCATTGCCGCCGAACACCATCCTCATGTTCGTGATATTCGTCATGATGACGGGGGTTGATCTGGATTGGAATTCACTGAGCGGAAGCGAAATCAGCCTCCACTCACCCGGGCTATCTGCCCAGTCGATCAGTACGCCGCTCTGCACGCCGTCAACCATATAATCGGCCAGCTTTCCGTTAATATCCTCGAGCTTCGGGCTCACCTGCTGTGTGCCATACTGACCAGAGGAATGAATCCAGAAATTGAGCCACTCATAGCCCGTTATATCCACGCCGGACGCCGAAAGTTTCGCGCTATTGAAACGGCTCGGTGCGTTGCCTGAAATGGTGACCTTGCCCGATACCCCATAAAGGTTTTTCTCCTCCGTATCAAGCACAACACCGGACGGCAGTGCGCTTGTGCCATCAAATTCGTACAGTATGATATCCGGGTCCGCTTCACCTACGCCTAGCACCGTAAAATTGAGTGTTTTAAGCGCGTATTTCCCGTCCTTTGAAACCTTTGCCGTCAGCGTCACGTTTCTCGACTGCTTATCCTGGGTGACAACGCCATTTTCGGCAATCACCGCCGGATTAGAGGATTCCCAAAGAAGCGTTTCCCCATTATCGCCTGAAACCGGCAACGCCAAATCCGTCCGCACGGTGTTAGCGGTTTTGTTTCCGTTTAAAACGGAGCTTTCCGTCAGTTGGTCCGCAGCGCGCAGCACGTCGTAATCCTCCGCGTGCGCCAACTTAAAATAGTCCAGACTGCCGCCGGAACCTTTCGAACCCGATTTTAAAATAAAGTCCAGCCCGACGCAGTTCTTCCCGTTCGCAACATTATCCTGAAAAGGCTGATTCTCACATACCCACGCAGCCGTCGACGGATCTCTCAAATCCACCATCCAGATGGATATGGTTTCACTATCTCTGTCTACGGTAAATTCCACGCGGAACGTACCATTTTTATTTTTTGCCCAGTCATCGCCGCGAAATACTGCGTTTCCCCCGCCCCAATTGACGAACATCGCACCGTTGGACGCAAGGTCAATGGTGAAAACCGGGTTTGCAGCCTGTGTTGAACGCAGACGAAGATAGACATTGCCGCCCGTCTGTGTGAATTCAAACGCACCCCGGTACTGTCCGGACAGATACGCGCCCGGGTCCTCGTTCAAAAGCTTTGTCACCATCGCGGGCGCGCTACCGTCGATGCGGGACATGACAAGCTGCCCGTTCGCTACCGTCACATCAGCAAGCTGTGTGCCGCCGTCCGTATTGAGCACCGTGACGCCATCCGCTGCCACCAGTTCATCTAGATTTTGGTAGTTAAACTGCTCATTACCAATATAGTTTACCAATGTATCTTCTGTCGCATATGTAGTACCCGCCGTCGCCGCAAAAAGCATCAATGCGGATAATAACAGACTAAGCCATTTTTTCACTGAAAAACCTCCTTTTGCAGCAAACCTCGCCCACATCCGTCCGGCCGTTCTCTGGCAAACAACCGGACAGGTTCGGGCACAGTCATGTTCTTACTTACTCTTGAAACCAGTCAGCGGTTGCATAAGGTCCAAAGAATTATAAAGCATCGCTTTGACCATACTGTCCTCCCTCACGGATTTCAGCGTGACCGTCAGTGCCTCCGTCTCCGTCTTGGATGCCATAGCCACCTGTATCAGCCTGTCATCGTTAAATTCCGCGATCATAAGGACAGCGCTTTCTACGCCGTTTAGCATATCAGCAGATACGGACGCGGTGTATGTTGTTCCTTCCTGCGTCAATTTAATCGACAGCGGAGTTTCTGGTGCTTCCGGCTTTTCTGCAGAGAGCCAGAATTTTTCAAAATTAAGCAGTGAACCTTCCTGCAGCACTCCCCCACTTGCCTTAAACATGATGCGTACTCGTGTAAGCTTATCCCATACGCCGTCAAAATCACTGTATGGCAGAGAAATGAGATGCCAATCTCCTGGCTCGTCGGTCCAGTCAATCAAGAAACCATCTTTATGCTGAATACTGGCTTTGTTGTTTTCATCATAAAATACAAATCCCAAACGCTGGCCGGCTACCCCTGCCGAATGAATCCAAAAGTTCAAATACTCATATTCAGACACATCGACCGGCTGTTCTTGAGTTGCGGTATAAAACGATGCACCGGACACTCCCGGCGTCGTCTGCGCGGAAAGAGCATAGAGGTGCTTTTCCTCATAGTCCGGCGTCAGTGATTTGTAAGGCGCGATGGCCTCCTCGCTGTCGTACTGCGACAAGACAAAATCTTCAGGTACATCCTCCGTCCCTTTTATGGTAAAGGTGTAGGCCACTTTGGCGTACTGCCCATCTTTAGAAATGACCGCCGTCACGGTAACAGGCGTGCTGATTGCCGGTCGGGTCACCTTGCCCGTCTCCGAGACGATTGCACTGTCGGTGGAACTCCATTTCACCGTGTATCCGCCATCCAAGGTCTGCGGCAGGAATAAATCTGTTTTCACTTTGTCAAATGCCCTGTTGCCGTTGAGCACAGCAGTCTCTGTAATCTCCTCCGCAGCGTTTAAAAACTCATAATCCTTTTCGTGCAGCAACCTGAAATAATCAACGCTGCCACTAGAGCCCGCCGCACCGGGTTGTACGACAAAGTCGAAACCGGCACAGTTCTTTCCTTCCGCATCTGCGCTCTGGAAATTCATATTTTCGCAAATCCATGTAGCGGTGGATGGGTCGCGCAAATCTACCACCCACACGGATATCTTTTGGGTATCCATATCGACAATAAATTTCATTTTAAAGGTTCCGCCTTTGTTCTTGCCGTATTCAGCTGGATCAGTCCCCCGAAACGCCAGATGTTCTCCGCCGCCCTCCGCATTCGTACAGTTAACGAGCATCGCACCGTTGTCATATAGGTTGACCGAAAAGATCGGCTCCGCGCTCTGCGTGGAACGCAGACGGACATAAAGGTTGCTGCCCGAATGGGTGAACTCGAACGAGCCATAGTATTTTCCGGTCATGTACGCGGCAGGGTCCTGGCTGAACAGCTTGGTTATCGTGGCATCCCCGGCGTCATTCTTTTTCAGACGGGTCAGCACCGCTTGGCTGTGTCTCATGGAGAGAGTCGCAATATTCGTTCCGGTTGGTGAGGTCGTCACGGTGATGCCTTCGCCGGCCAATAAATCGTCTGTGGACGCGTAGTTAAAGTGCTCCTCGCCGATATAATTTATCCGCGTACCACGTCCGATCTCTGGAACCAAAAATTCGAATACTTTTTGCGCGTATTTTCCGTTCTTTGAGATCATTGCTGTCAGCGTGACCGCTTTTTCCACCTCCGCCGCGGTAACTGTGCCGTTGTCGGATATGACGGCCGAATCGGAGGATTCCCACGAAATAACCGTGCTGTTTTCGCCTTCAGCTGGCAGGACAAGGTTCTTTTGGATATCGTCCGCCGCGCTATTCTCGCCGAGTATGTCAGCTGCTTTCAGCGTTTCCACCGTATTCAACACGTCAAAATCATCCGCTGTGGTGAGCTTAAAATAATCCAAACTACCGCTCGAGCCCTTGTCGCCCTTTTTCAGAATGAAATCTAGTCCGGCGCAGTTTTTCCCGTTGGCCTCCGTATTTTGATACGGCTGATCCTTACATACCCATGTTGCCGTTGACGGTTCCCTTAAATCCACTATCCAGACGGATATCCTGTTATTATCTGCATCGACCAGAAACTTTACTTGGAAGGTACCATTTTTATTTTTTGCCCAGTCGTTGCCGCGAAATACCGCGTTTCCCCCGCCCCAATTGACGAACATCGCA